>JAJQES010000108.1 GCA_021201565.1 Tannerellaceae bacterium | reverse complement strand
TTATTTTTATAACATAGCTGTTGATTAGAGACTATGTTTAGATGATTTCAAAAATAGTATCTGAAAACACAAATATAAAAAATATTTACCATCATACAACTTTATATAAACTAAAACTATCACTTGGCCTTTTCATGTTGCCTCCTGCACTTCTTCCCTGCTTTCCTTCGTTTTACCGATTTTTCTTTTAACTTTGCCGGGAGGTTTGGAAATACCTTGCTTCTTTTTCAGAGAAAGATGATGTTTCGTCATCGTTGTGCTAAGAGTTCATCACCTGCCCTGCCCGCAATCACCAGACCGGAGCACAATGGTTTCTTTAGCACGTTATACAGTTCCTACTCCGCGAGATCAAACGTTCTAAAGAAACCATTGTGCTCCGGAGTTGATTGGGATAGTCCCGGGAAAATACGAAGGATCCAAACCAAAGCCCTGCCTGTTAAAGATGCGGGGCTTTTTCTTTTTTAATACAGAGTGATAGCAACGTATGGGTGAAAGAGCGACACGAGAAAATACTCCTGGCAGATCTGTTCCAGTCGAAAAGCAACCACTGGAAGAGATGAAACGTCTCGGGTTCTGGGAGCAGCCCCTTCCCGCTTTTCCGGAAGAGTTAAACCAGCGGGAAGATGATTTAGCCCGTGAACTGAATGAGCTGCTGGCAAAGACCGGAAAGGAAAACAAAGAAAAAGGGGAGATGCTGCTCCGGCAACGGGCCAGGCAAAAGAAACTGGAAAAGGCCGCGCGCCGGAAACTGGCCCGGCCGGAAACGATCCCCTATCTGGGGGAAGAAGTATCAACAGGGCTGAGGGAAACAGAAACCAACACCGCCCTGTTACAAAAATACAACCTGCCTGTTTGTACTTCTTTCCGGGAACTGGGAGAACAAATGAACTGTGACTTACCTACCCTGCAATACCTTTTGTATAACAGGAAAGTCACCTCCTCCACCCATTATTATACCTTCAAATTCCCGAAGAAATCAGGGGAAATGCGCACCATCTCCGCCCCCAAACAAAAACTAAAGAGGCTACAATATTGGGTAACAGAAAACATCCTCAACCGGCTACCGGTCTGTGACCAGGTGCATGGGTTCGCCAAAGAACGTTCTATCCTGACCAACGCCTCCCCTCACCTGGGAAAAGACATTGTGGTTAATCTGGACCTGAAAGACTTTTTTCCTTCCATCTCCTACAAGCGTGTGAAAGGATTGTTCCGGAAGTTCGGCTATTCAGAGCAACTAAGTATTCTGTTGGCGCTCATCTGTACAGAAGCCCAAACCAGGCAGGTAGAGCTAAACGGGCAAACCTGGTATGTACAAACAAACAGGCGTTCCCTCCCGCAAGGATCACCCGCCAGTCCCGCTATCAGTAACCTGATCGCTTATACGCTGGACAAACGGCTTGAAGGCGTAGCTAAAAAATACAATTTCACCTACACCCGGTATGCAGATGACCTGACCTTCTCCGCCTATAAAGAGCAGGAAAGAAATATCACCAAACTCCTCTATTTCATAAGAAAAGTCATCCGGGAAGAAAGATTCACCGTCCATCCGGAGAAAACACAGATCATGCGTAAGAACCGGCAACAACGGGTAACCGGAATTGTCGTAAACCAGCGCCCCAATATAGACCGGCAACAACTCCGCCGGTTCAGAGCTCTTTTACATCATATAGAGGTAAACGGCTGGCAGCAACAGCAATGGGGTCATCCCTCAGGCTATCTGCCCCACAGCATAGAAGGATATATCAACTTCATCCGGATGGTTCACCCCCACAAAGCAAAGAAGTTTGAAGAACAACTGATGAAAATTGTATTCAAACATGGCTATCCGGCCGGACCGGCCTCCAGTCCGGAAACCAGGATAGACAAGTCCGGTGAAAAAAAAGAACCGGATTCCCCTTCGACCTCTTCTTTTGAGGTAGACTGGTGGGGGCTTCCTCTTACTACTTAAACATCTACTGACATGCCCAACCATATTCACAACAAAACAGCTCTCCGGGAGGCAGCCATTCTGCGCCGCCTACAGGATGCGGCAGAAGGGAAAAATAGTTTCCGGACCTCCTGGAGTACCCACCGGGTGATTACCAAAGCAGCAGAAATTCATTCCCTTTCCGCCATTCCATGGATCTGTATGTTAGCAGAAAAAGGAGAGGAAATACAACTCTATGCCGCCCTCCATGCACTGGTCACACTAAAAGCCAGGGAAGCAGAGTCCCTGTTCAGGAAATATGCTACAGATACCACCCCAAAAGAACACATCCGCCACCTGGCCACAGAAGGCCTGTTAACCATTCTGACAGACAACTCCCTGGAGGTTTTTACCGGCACATTGCTCGCCCGGCTCCCCTCCATCCTCCGGCAGGCCATCCAGGACAAAGAGGAAACCACCTTCCTCCAACTCCTGGAATTCTATACAAACAATGCAAATATAGGCTCCTTTACCGAACTATATCTGTTAGCAAAGCCTCATCCTTGGCTGCTTTCACCCTTACAGGCAGTTCTCCGGGGATGGGAGTGCGAAGTCCCGTTCTTCAAACAGATCCGTGCCATGTATCGGCTGGCGGAAATCCGGAAAGATTATCCGACCTTATCCTGCCTGGCACGGCTGATCGAAAAAGAACCCGCGTTCAACCGGAGATCCTCTTATTACGAAGTACGTGCTTTTAGCCCCCGCACAAAACGGTATTTCCAGCAGGAGGCCTGGAAACTATTAAAGCGAGCCGGAGAGTCCGGCGATGCCCGGGCCTATCTGGAAATAGCCTTCGCTTTCCTTCTTCAATACGACAACAAAGACTATATCCCGGAGCAGGACGTTCCTCTCTCCCAGTATGCACAGCGGGATCCCCTCACCCGGAAAAAATATTTTCTGGTAAATCACCAGCCGGAATGTTATAAATCCTTTCTGCTCTCCACCATCCTGTTCGGAAAAGATCCGGAACGCCGGCTAACCGACACGTTCCTATACACCTACCATCCCCCTACCAGGAAAATATATACCAAATTCAATTACTACAATGAAATGGTATTATATCAAACCGGCGATGAACCACAGAAATACGCGGCAGAGACCCAGCCGGACTCTCTCCTGGGAGGCCTGGTAAAATATTTGTACGGTGTTTACAAAAAGAAAAAAAAGCCACAGGCCGGACCTGCACCTGTAGAGGAAAGAAAAGAAGAGCAGGAAAAAGAGAAATGGTTTGAACTCTTCCCGGAACATTGGGAAGCAGTGCCGGAAACCTATATAGAGTTATTGAAACAGGCAAAGATGGACCTGGTCCATCAGTTTGCCTACAACCGGTTGAAGAAACACAGCCGCTATGATGAGATCTGCACGCAGGTCAGCCGGGAAGAAATCATCCTGCTGTTAAACAGTTCCTACGAAATACCCCGTACCTTCGGTCTGGATTTGCTAAAAACACAGGCCGGGACACTTCCCCCTGAACCGGGATTTCTTTGTGGTTTACTGGAACGGGACTCCCTAGAGATCCGGACATGGGCCCGGGAACAAATCATACAACACTTTTCCGTTTTGTCGGCAGATACTTCTTTTCTGGCCTGGTTAATTGTATATCCTGCTACAAACACGACAGATTGGATAGACCGTTTGCTACGCCATCTCCGGCTGTCTGATGAACAACAGCAAACCCTGCCGGAGGCTGTCCTCACCCGGTTAACGACTTTACCGGATACCAGTGAAAGCCGGGAAGCGGTCCGGACCGCCACAAAACGGATCAAAGACCTCAGCGGATCTTATTTGTATAAACTGGAGTGGAAACTCATCAACTCTCTTCTGTCCTCTCCTCTGGATACAAACCAGTTACTCGCTAGTGAGATCACGGCTGAAAAATCTGCCCGCGTCAGTGCTTCCGAGGTTCCGCCCGCCCTGGCCGGGAAATTACTCCGGAGTCCCTTACCCGCTGTCCGGGACAACGGACTGTGCCTGGTAAGCCGTTACCCCGATAGTGTACTGGCGGCCCAGAGTGACTTCCTGTTACAACAAACAGACAATCCCAATAAAGAGGTCGTTATACAAATCCTCGAGCGTCTCCGCAGACTGGCCAGCTACCATCCCTATCTGCGGAATGCCCTTACCCGGAACATTCTTACCCGGCTGGTCCAACCGGAAGCCTTTGAAGGCGCGCATACTATCCTGCGGGAGTTCTTCACCCGGGAGTTACAGTCCTACTGGAACCAGGCCCTGACTGCACGGGACCAGGAATTTACGCTTGAACAGGTCATTTCATTCGGCGAACATCCACTTCCGGAAGCACGGGAATGGTGCCGGAACTACTTCCGGCAAAACAGCAACCATATCCGTAGAGAGAAGAAAAAAGCCATCGCGCTGGCCACTTCCTCACAGGAAGAGACACGCCGGTACGCCCGCCAGTTCTTCACCAACCATTTCAGTGCCGGGGACTGGGAACCCGGTATGCTGGTCTACCTGCTTGAATCTTCCTATACGGATGTCCGGGAGTTCGGACAGGAACTTGTCCGGGCCTACCTGCCTCCCGCGCAGATGGCCGGTTTTCTGCTGATGCAAAGCGAACATCCCGATCTCCACGTGCGGATATCCCTGTTGGAACAACTACTCCCACAGGCATCCGGGAAGAAAGAGATCCTGGCCGCCCTCCGTCCTTTTTTCCGGTCCATCCTGTTCAGCAGGCAGAAAGTGGGAACAGCCAAAAAACAGGTCATAACCTTTTTGCATACCGAATCTTGCAGGGATCCGGAAATAGCCTGGCTCCTGATTCCCTTATTAGAAGAAGTAAGCCTGCTGCCCGGTATCCGGGAAAAAGAAAAAGCAATCTATGCACTGACAGAGATAAAAAACCGGTATCCCGGTTTAGAGATGCAACTGATCATTAAAGAATAATCTGATGAAAACACTCCTCCGCTTCTTCCCCGGTCCATCCGGCACCCCCGTCTCGTTTCAGGGCATCCTGAAAGAAAGCACCGCATTCCGGGAAGCCCTCTCCACGCTGTATGATTTCAGCCTTTCCGGGGAAAAAGAAAAGAATCCAGCCTCCCTATCTGCGTCTTCCATCTCCACCGATAAACCACTCAGACTGGCCACCAGCTTGCAGGCCGCCCAACCGGATAACAAGCAACTGGAAATCATCCGGAAAGAACTGGAATACATCCGGGAACAAAAAAAGCAGATCCTCGCCCCTTTTGACCAGGCAAAGAAAAAATACACCGCTTATCTCCAACAGCAGGCGCCACGTATGGCTCCCCCCCGGTTCCTGCTGACCGTTCACCCGGAAGAGATACACATAGAATATTTCAACGCCGAGGCCTCCCTCTACGGGAGACTTACCTGCGGGAAAGAAGCCTTTCATGCAATCCGGGATATACAAAGCGGAACGACTGTGCCGGACTATGCATCTGATTTCTATGAAATGATCCGGGGAATACGCAGCTATAAAGAGACAATGCTGCAAATAGCAGCCGGGCCGGAAGAGGAACAGGTCCGGCAGGAACCCTCCCCTTCATTCACCTCCGCCTGGTTCCGCGGTTTCCTCCAGATGAATGCCACCTCCGGAATGCCGGCCGACCTACTTGAACTCCGCCCGGTAGATATTCTGAATATCTGTCACGCCTTCACCATCCCTACCCGGAAAACCGGGGCTCACGGGTTGTCCTTCTATCTCACCCCCGGGCAACCCGTCCGGATCCAAATAGAAGACTCCGGAAAAGAGATTGTTTGCCACCAGACCCTGTACACAGGCAAACAGCAAAAAAGAATCCGTGTATGGGGAGGAGAAAAACTCCAGCTGCTCACCCGCATCCTGCCCCTGGTTGACTCCTGTAAACTCCTCCTCCACGGCACCGGGTATCCCTTTTTCCTGATCGCAGAGATGGGCGCCATCACTTTTACCACAGGATTCAACGGATGGGAAGCCAATGACTGGCGGCATGCCGGACAAACAGACTTGTTAGCCCCTCCCGCACTTGTTTCCCGGAAAACAGAGGAACACTTTCTGAATCTCCTGAAAGAGAAAAGAAAGATTTCCCTTCCTGACACAATGAGCCGCTTAAGAATTGAAAAAGACGAAGCACAACTCACCGGGATAGCCCTCCTGCAAAAAGGAAGAGTTATTTACAATCCCCTTACAGAAAATTACTCCTTCCGGGAACTTATTCCGGGATTTCCGGCTCCGGAATCTCTCCGGTTCAGCAGTACCGAAGAAAAGGAAGCCTGTAAACTATCCCATACCGGAATAGAGTTATCCTATACTAAAAACAAAGAAAATATACACATAGAGGGAGATATGAAGGATGGGAAATGGATATATAGCGCGCTCGCTGTCCTTAGTAAAGACCTGGAGCTGGAAAATGGCCAATGTGACTGCGGGCATCATCGAAAGATCCCCCTTCAGGAAGACCCCTGCCGGCACATTTTAGCTGTCCGGATGGCGTTCGCCTCCAGCCTAAAAACCCACTGAGATGCCACACAGAACCTTCCTTTTAACAGCTTACCTCAGCCCACGGTAGAGTGAACGAAGTGAACGGCACCGTGGGACAATGGTACCGTGGGACAACAACACCGTGAAATAGGAATCTCCACCGGGCTATCCGGGCCAACGGCCCGGGGGCTAACATATATTACCCTCTACGAGGGTGAAAAGATGTGGGTAGAGAGTAGCTTCCTTTGCTTCGGGTTTTTAACCCGGAGCAGAAACATCTGGAAGTTTATAACTTCCATAGTCACGAAGGGACTATAAAAACAAGCAATCAGGCACTTTACAGCCAGACGTAAGTTACCAATCGAAAATTCCGGTTGATCAGCACCCATTGTTTTGATTCCGGATTGCAATTGCAGATCAGCCTTAACCAACAGGCACCGTAAGATAGTTTAACCTCTCGCCGCCGCGGAACTCTGTATCAATCGTGGCAGGAAGATTTATTTTGTGTTTAATATGATGAAGAATAGGATGTTATTCTCCTCTCTGGAGAGACTGTGCAAAAACTCCGATAAAAAAGAGATGAACTTACCCATTGATAGGAACGATTTATTTTTGTTTTTTATTCCTGCAGGGAATATGGCAATAGCCCGGGGTTCAGCGAAGCGCTACCCTGGGTCAGGAATCACCAACCCACCTCAACCCTGAAGTGGGTTGCACCCTGCATTGTGTTATCCCGGTGGAACCGTTACAAGGTTCAGGAACTACTATCATCTTCACCCAGGGTGTTCGCTGCGCTCGACCCTGGGCTATTTCTTAATCCCTTGCAGGGATTGTTTCACTTACAAATCCTAACTTTTTCGATTTTATAATTTAGTCTCTGGAGAGGGGCCGGGGGTATGTAATAACAAGAACAGGAATCTATATGATCACAGTTGGTTATGTTTCAGACTAAAAGGGAGATGAAATTGTAGTTTGTAGGTGAATGTTAGACCGGATCTGACACACTTCTAACTTCTCGCCGGCACGAAGCTCTTAGTCTGACAGGAAAGAGATTGGAAAGTAGGAAGGCCGTTCAGGTTCCCCGCTTCAGAATAAACTATAATTAAAATCTGCGAAACTCTGCGCTATCTGCGTAATCCGCGTTCCCTTTACTTTAAATGTCGCTGGCGCGGATCTCTGTATCCGTGTCCTTGTATCAAAACGAGCCGAAAGCCGGACTCGAACCGGCGACCTACTCATTACGAATGAGTTGCTCTACCAACTGAGCTATGTCGGCAACTTACGGGGTGCGAAATTAAAAAGTTTATTTCACATCTGAAAGCAGATCTTCCAGAAATTTATTTAATTCCTCATCCAACCCTTTCAGCAACGGATCATCCAGGCGGAACATATCGTCATCCAGGAAAAACAATTCCTCCACCACCTGGAACTCTTCATCCGTCAGGCTAACAGAAAAAGGTTTGATAAAGCTACTATGTTCAAACAGGTCCGTTGAGGCAATAGAAGCAAATACCTCTTTCAGCAACGGAGTGATATCCCGGTAAAAAGTCTCTTCCGGTGAATCCACCCAGTCAAAGACTACCTCTTTGAGCAGAAGAGCTTCCGATTCATCAAAAAGCTGCAATTCACCAGTCTTGTTGTCTACCTGTACAAAAAGATCACTGGTCAGATGCATAGACGTATCCGAACAATATTCTTTCAATGCTTTAGAGAGTGCATTCTCCACCACAGTTCTTACTTTCATACTTCATGGAACCTCTCCCAACCTCTCCCAGGGGGAGAACAAAAAGAGGCATTTGTTATGTACTATTTATTCTATTTCACTCAATATCTTCTCAAAAAGCTCCTCCGGGGGAGTTGAGGGGGCTTAACTGGTGTTCCAGTTTCGCATCTGCCAGCAACCGGCTCTGTAACGCATCCATATAAGCCTTTTGCCGTTTCGTCTGGGTATCCTCCTCACCCTGGTGTTTGAGAAACAGTTCATACGACTGTTGCGACCACTCGTACGCCTCCTGCAAATTCTCCTGTACTTCATAATACAGAGCAATATTGGAAGCCGTCTTCGCTTTGTCCTTCCAGCCACGGGAACGCTGGTGAATCGTGTTCCACCGTTCAAACGCCCGGTCCCACTTATCACCGGCAGCAAATGCCGAAGCCTCTTTCCAGATCGTACTGCCTCCATTGAAATACCACCGGACATCTGTCCGCCAGTGAGGAACAAAGTTCGGGAGGATCTTCTCACCGATGTATTCCCCACCCCCTATCAGGGCCTCCTCAGGAGTAGGTAACAATCTATTCTGCAACGTATGTAAATCGCCCGTTTCCGCCCAGAAAATACTATCATTGACAAGGACCGTGGCCAACGGGTTCTCACGATCCGGGAGATAGGTTCTGACTACTCCTTTCATCACCACATCAATATTCCCCAGGGCATACCCATCCCCCAATAAAACCACATCCTTCTTCATATTGAAGAGCAACAGGTCCAGAGAAATAATCACGTCCGCTTCATTCTCCCGGCACAAAGCCCTTACCTGTGCCTGGGTCAGCCGCTTATCCGAATAATAGACATCGTCCGTACGAACCGGATCATGATAGAGAAGTACATCTTCAAAATAATCCTTTTCCGCGATGGCCTTTCCCAACGAACGGCAGGCAGCAAACAAGGCACTATCCGCCGAAGCTTTACAGGTATCCTGCGCCACCCCTTTGAAGCTATATTCATACCCAAATTCCGGAGGTTGCGGCACTGCATTATTCACGATCAATACAGTTTTCACCGGGTCCGGAAAAGTAATCTCCGCCGGATTGTACGCCTCAATGCTCATATAGGTGAGCGTATTGCAGGCGGACAGGAACAGAGAAAGGAGAATTGCTAAAAATGTACTTCTCATCACATGTTTTTAAACGATGTCACAAACTGCTTTAAAGTATCCGATCGACTCAGCGATGCCCAGGAAAGGATCCTTCATATCTTTTTCGTATTCCAGGCTACATTTTCCGGTATAGTTGACCTCGCGCATCGCTTTGATCAGTGCGGGGAAATCAATCAGCCCCCGGCCCATTTCAATGCTGACACCCGCTTTGGTGGAATCCGTCACATCCTTGATGTGCATATCAAACACACGGGTATGATACTTTTTCAGGTCAGCCACCGGGTCACATCCGTTCCGCAAATCATGGCCTATGTCCAGACACATCCCGATCCGTGGATCCAGGTCTTTTGTATGTTCCCATACATCTGTCGCATCCGGGTACAGTTTAATATCCGGGCCATGTAAATGGATCGCGTAATGGTAATCGTATTCCTTCACTTTTTTATCCAGATAGGGCAGCAACTCATAATTAGGAACACCCACAATCAGTTTTACCCCTACCCGCTTCGTATACTCAAACGCCTTGTCAATCTCCTCTTCACTACGCATATAGATAGGTCCTACTGCGTAACCGGTCACATCGTACTCGGCACATTTAGCATGAAAAGCCGCGATCTGTTCATCCGTGCTGTCATAAGGCAAATGAAAATCCTTAATACACAGATAATGAACATCCAGTCTCTTCATAGTCTTAAGTGTAGTCTCCAGATCAAAATTTACAAATGTCCATCCGGCCATTCCTAACTGGAACGGATTCACCGACTTCGGCGCTTTCGGTTTAATTGTTTGCGCAAACAAGCCGTTTGCCCCGGAAGCCACTCCCAACATAAGGGCCCCCGCCATACTCTTTTTAAAAAAAGATCTACGTGTCTGTTTCATGATACGTTTAATGTTACTAAGATTAGATTATTATTGCAGGGCAGCCATGCTCTCTTCGAGACTACGGATTTTACTTTCCGCATCTGCCTGTTTTTTACGTTCCATTTCAATGACCTTCGCCGGTGCTTTGCTGACAAAACTTTCATTCCCCAGTTTTTTCATCACCGATGCCAGGAATCCCCGCTGGTAAGCCAGCTCTTCCTGCAACTTAGCTAACTCCTCTTCCACATTGATCATCGTTCCGAGCGGCACCGCATACTCCGTAGTGCGTACTAAGAACGAAGCCGCGCCGGCCGGCTTCTCTGTTGCCTGCCGGATAGAGGACAAGTTACACATCTTACTGATCACCGGATTGAAGACAGCATTGTGTTCTCCCAGCACTTCCAGCTCAAGTGCCTCCTTATTCGGGATATTCTTCTGTAACCGGATTGTACGTACACCGCTGATAATCTCTTTCACCACATCAAACGCCTCCAGGAAGCCGGCTTCCGCTGTTCCGGTTTGTGGCAACAGCGACACCATAATGCTCTCACCTTCCCGGCGGGGAGCCAATGCCTGCCACAATTCTTCTGTAATGAACGGCATAAACGGATGAAGCAGGCGCAACAATGAATCAAAGAAATTCAGGGCCGCGTCATAGGTTGTTTTATCAATAGGCTGCTCGTACCCCGGTTTAATAATTTCCAGGAACCAGGATGAAAATTCATCCCAGAATAGTTTATAGACTGACATCATCGCCTCATTCAGGCGGTATTTGCCAAACTGGTCATCCATCTCCGCAATCGTACGGTCCAACTGCATTTGAAACCACTTAACAGCAATTGCCGACGCTTCCGGCTGCTCTATGGTTTCATCCACTTTCCATCCTTTCACCAGGCGGAACGCGTTCCATATTTTGTTATTAAAATTACGTCCCTGCTCACAAAGGGCTTCATCAAACGGAATATCATTCCCGGCAGGAGCCGCCAGCATCAGGCCCATCCGCACACCGTCCGCGCCAAAGCGGTCAATCAGTTGCAACGGATCCGGGGAGTTCCCTAATGACTTCGACATCTTACGTCCCTGGTTATCACGCACTAATCCTGTGAAATAGACATTTTTAAACGGCTTTTCATGCTCATATTCATAGCCGGCCATGATCATACGGGCTACCCAGAAGAAAATAATATCCGGAGCAGTCACTAAATCACTGGTCGGATAATAATAGTTGATCTCCTCATTGCCCGGATGATTGATTCCATCAAACAGGGAAATGGGCCATAACCAGGAGGAGAACCAGGTATCCAGGCAATCTTCATCCTGGCGCAGGTCACTCAGTTCCAGGGCCTGGTTGCCGCTCTTTTCCCGGGCCAGTTCCACCGCCTGTTCCGGAGTTTCGGCCACCACAAAGCCACCTCCGGGCAGGTAATAAGCCGGGATCCGGTGTCCCCACCACAATTGGCGTGAGATACACCAGTCCTTGATGTTCTCCATCCAGTGCCGGTACGTATTTTTGAGTTTCTGAGGGTAGAAACGGATATCATCATCCATCACCGCATCCAGGGCAGGCTTCGCCAGTTCCGGCATCTGCAGGAACCACTGCATAGACAATTTCGGTTCAATCGGCACGTGCGTCCGTTCCGAATAGCCCACCTTATTGTCGTAGTCCTCCACCTTCTCCATCAAACCAGCCTGTTCCAGATCCACCGCGATCTGCTTCCGCACATCAAACCGGTCCATTCCTACATACAGCTCTCCTGCCTCACTGATCGTTCCGTTATCGTTGAAAATATCAATGGTAGGGAGATTATATTTTTCGCCCAGCATATAGTCATTCACATCGTGGGCCGGAGTCACCTTCAGGCAACCGGTACCAAATTCCATATCTACATACTCATCCATGATCACAGGGATAGCCCGGTTTACCAGTGGCACAATCACCTGTTTCCCTTTCAGGAAGGAGTAGCGCAGATCATTGGGATTCACACACACAGCCGTATCCCCCAGAATCGTCTCCGGACGGGTCGTAGCGATCACGATATAAGAAGCCTCTCCCGAAGGGGAGGAGATCAAAGAAGCTTCTCCTTCAGAGGGGTCCAGCGGACTTATATAATATTTCAGATAATATAATTTACTATGCTCTTCTTTGTAAATCACCTCTTCATCCGACAAAGCGGTTAATGCCTGCGGATCCCAGTTCACCATCCGTACACCCCGGTAGATTTTCCCCTTCTGATACAAATCCACAAACACTTTGAGTACACTTTTTGAACGGATCTCATCCATGGTGAAAGCCGTCCGGTCCCAGTCACAGGACGCCCCCAGCTTACGCAATTGTTGCAGGATGATCCCCCCATGCTCCTCTTTCCATTCCCAGGCATGTTTCAGGAACTCCTCACGGGTGAGGTCGCTTTTTTTAATACCGCTCTTTGCCAGTTTATCCACCACCTTTGCTTCCGTAGCAATCGAAGCGTGGTCCGTCCCCGGAACCCAGCAGGCATTCTTTCCCTGCATACGGGCCCGCCGGATCAAAATATCCTGTATCGTGTTGTTCAGCATATGCCCCATGTGAAGGACGCCGGTGACGTTAGGCGGGGGAATGACGATTGTATAAGGCTCACGCTCATCAGGAACTGACCTGAAGAACCCGTTATCTAACCAATACTGATACCATTTCCCTTCTACTTCCGCAGGGTTATACTTACTTGCAATTTCCATGATTTTGTTATTCTGTCTTCTTTATAGTCTCTGTTTGTTATGCAACGAAGTGGGAACACCCACTCTATCCATTAGCAAAAGTATAAAAAATCTGCTTACCGTAGTCTTTTTGTGACGGGTTTCGCATGCAAATTAAGAGATACGCGATTAAAAGGATGTGAATGAACCGGTAAAAGGGTGTACCCGGTGGAAGAAAAGAGTATATCCTCCGGAAAAAAAGGGTGTATCCTTTCCGGATCTGAACGAATGAAAATTTGCGCGTGTTCACTCTCTCTATTTATTTTCTTTATTTACTTTATTAATATTGTCTTTTTGCCGTCTTTTCATTGTCTTTTTGTTGTCATGCGCTCAAAATAAGACATACACATAAGACACAACTAATCAAAAACTTACCAAACACATTTCCTGTTCGCATTTTGTTCCGGATTTGTTCGTATTTTGTTCGTACTTTAGTGCTGCCTACAAAGGCATAATTTTCGCATCCCCGGATGAAAAAAAATGTGTTTTTAAGTCCTGGAGGGACGCCCTATCCCAGCCCAGGGCAACGCCCTGGGTTTGAACCCGTTATTTGTATTGAGTCCTGTAAGGACGGCATAAATTACGATCCATTCATCTGTCGCTATTTTATTATGCCGTGCTTACAGCACTCCTTTTCTTCTTACTCTCTATTACCCAGGACGTTGTCCTGGGCTAAGATAGGGCGTCCCTACGGGACTTAGAGAGAATCCTAAACATACAATCCTGCACTGCGTACTGGGCTAAGGTAGGGCGTCTTTTGGCGCAGGCTGATTTACGATTCAGGACTTACCACATATTCCCTTCGTCCGGAGACTTACCCTTGCCCTATGTCACAGCAAGGGGGTGATCCGGTGGTGGGCAATGGTAGGGATTGGGCTGTTCATCCGCCGGTTTTTCCGTTTTACCGTTCAAAAGGGCTAACATTCCCAGGTTCTTTCTATATTTGCTTTATTGATAGATGATAAATATATGTTCCAATCAAAAAGAAATGACCTGCTGGCCGGATTGGTGATTGCCATCCTGCTCACCCTCTTTGTTAATTTTTCTTTCCTGATGCGTTGGTTTGAACACTCCAGTATGGGAGAACAGGTATCGTCCGGCGGGCCTGCCAATGTCTATTTTCTATACTTCTCACTGGGCTGGTTTTTCGTGTTTTCCTTTGTGATTTTCCTGTTTCATTCCTCAGTCTACAAAATGGGAAACCGTTTGCGGATTAAAAGGGAATTCAAATCGTTCCTGTTTACTACCGGGATTACGTTGGTACTGGCTTTTCTGTTGATCCAGCTTTATCCGGTACTGCAGCAGTTGATCCTGGAAGAGATGTTGGATATACAGCCTCCCAGACCGGCCGGCTGGGGTGGAGGTGGCGGTACAAGGCCGCCGGAAGGTCCGCATGAACCGTTCCCGGATGCTCCCATGCCCTTTTTCAAACCCCTGCGTCCCTCTCCCTTTCCCCGGATGCTGGTGACGGAGCATATTTTTGTATTAACAACTATCATCCTGCTGGTCCAGTTGATCCGGATGCTGAATACCCGCCAGGAGATGATGCTCGAAGTGGAACGGTTGAAAACGGAGAAATTACAAACCTCCTACAATGCCCTGATGGGGCAGATCAACCCCCATTTCTTTTTCAATTCTTTAAACGGGCTAAATTCGCTGATCCGGGGAGAGGAAAAGGAGAAAACACTTACCTACCTGGATGAGTTATCACAGGTGTTCCGGTATATCCTGCAAAGCAATAAAAAGGAATTGGTCACCCTGGCGGAAGAGTTGCAGTTCGTAAAAGCCTATACCTACCTGTTAAGCGTCCGCTACGAAGGAAAACTATTTTTCTCCATCCAGGCGGATCCGCCTACCCTGCTCTCCTACCTGCCGATCCTAAGCATTCTGCCGTTGATCGAAAACGCGGTCAAACACAATGTAATCAGTAAGCAACACCCGTTGCAGATCGATATTTACACAACGTCCGGCAACATGCTGATGGTCTCCAACAGAATCCAGTTGAAAAATGAACTCACTCCCAGCAGCGGGATCGGGTTAAAGAACTTGTGGGGACGCTACCGGATGCTGACCGGAAAAGATATTGTAATTTCCAACCGGAAAGAATACTTCAAAGTTTCTTTACCTTTGTTAGATAAACTCCCCAGAACATGAAAGCAATTATCATAGAAGATGAAACCCCGGCTGTACACAGCCTGAAAGCGGTATTAGCGCAGAACAGTATAACAGAAATAGAGATCGTGGCTGAACTGGACAGCATCGAAGAAAGTGTCGCCTATTTCCGGAGCGTACCTTATCCGGATCTTATTTTTATGGACATTCACCTGGCGGACGGGAATGCGTTCAAAATCTTTGAACAGGTGGAAATAGAGTGTCCGGTTATTTTCACAACGGCCTATGATGAATATGCCCTGGAGGCCTTTAAGGTATGCAGCATTGACTACCTGTTGAAACCGGTCACCCTCACTTCGCTGGAACGGGCCTTACACAAACTGAAACTGTTTGACCCCGAAGAGCGCAAAGCACATATCAACCAGGCAAAAGACATCATGCGGGGCGGTGGAAAAATCAAGAGCCTGCTGATTATGCTGGCTGATAAATTCTATCCGTTGCCCGTAGCTGAGATTGGTTATTTCTATACCGCCAATGAAAAAGTGACTGCTTTTACGATGGATGGCAAAAAGCATCCGGTAGAACGTACGCTGGATGCCCTGGGCGAGCAACTGGACGAATTCCACTTCTTCCGCGCCAACCGCCAGTTCATCATCGCCCGCAAAGCGATCCGGGATATAGACCTCTGGTTCGGCAGCCGCCTGTCGGTTAACCTCACCCTGCCGGTTCCCGAACGGATCATCATCAGTAAGACCAAATCCCCCCTGTTTAAGAAGTGGATTTTACAGGAGGAATAGAAAGCCGTTTCACCCGCCGGAGTGGGTGATTCACCGTCTATATTACGCCTTTTACCGACGATTAACATTTGCAAACAGTTGTTTTTCTTTCCTTTGTGTTACTAACAAAATGAATAATTGACCTATGCTGAAATGTATCACATTTGAAGGAGACGCTCTGACCCTGAATGCCCTGATGGGATATATGGAAAAACTGGACAAAGCGTTGGAAGATTTGCAAAAGGGGCATACCGAAATGCCTGTCTTTGTGAAAGAAGGAAGCAAAATCATCCGTGTGAAGAAAGAGGACATCCTCTATCTGGAAGGGTATGGGGATTACGTAAAAATACATCGTACCAATGGGAAGCCCCTACTCTCACAGATCAGCCTGAGGCGGTTTGAGACCACTCTTTCCGGGGAGGAATTCTGCCGGGTACACCGTTCTTACATTGTGGCTTTAAACCAGATAAGTTATATTGAAAGAAAAAGAATACGCATTGGTAATGAACTGATCCCGATCAGCGATTCCTACCTGCCGGCGCTGATGAACCGGCTGGTACTCCAGGAATAAAGCAGGCTAACGGGTAACACTGAGTACAAACACACTCACCCGTACCCCTTCAACCGGCAATAACGCATTCGCGCAGGCACTCAATGTAGCACCCGAGGTGACCACATCGTCCACCAGCAGGATATGTTTATGCCGGACCAGGCCAGGCTGGCAGACCCGGAAGCGGTTTTCCGTATTGTTCCACCTGTCAAAGAACTGTTTGTGAACCTGTGATGTTGAGAAATTTGCCCGTGTCAGAACTCCGGAAGGTAATATGGGGATAGGCCGTACGGAGGCTATGCCACGGGCAATATATTCCGCCTGGTTATATCCGCGTGTCCACCTCCGCCGCCGGTGAAGCGGCACCGGAAGCATCACATCCACGTCCCGGAAGAGTCCTTTCTCTTCCCACTCACACGCTGCCAGACGCCCCAACACTTCGCCGACAGCGGTATTTCCATAATATTTCAATAAATGGACCAGGTATTGAGTCGTGTTTCCCTGCTGGAAACGCAGGAATGCCTGTCCCTCCTGCACATCGGTTTTCCCTGTAAACAGCTGATACACCGGATTCTCTTTCTCCTTATCAGAATGAGTATAGGGCAATCCGGACATACAATGAAGACACAGGAGTTCTTCTTCCCGCACCAAAGGCTTTTTACATAGCAGGCAAAGGTTTGGAAAAAACAGGTGAAGCAGGTCAGTCAGGATAGGCCTCATACTCTCCATCGCTTCCCATTGTTTTCAGGCATTCCCGGATCACATCACTCTCAAATCCCCTGCCCACGGCAAACCTGAATAATTTATACCCGATCTCCCGCTCATCCTTTCCTTTCACTGATTTCTTTTTCCCTTTCAACAGGTCCGTTAAGATAGAACGGTACAGCTGTTCGTCCAGCTCACCAGTCACCTCTTCCCGTATCTGTTCCGGAATCCGTTTGCGTTGCAGTTCCAGCCGGATACGGATACGCCCCCACTTATTGAACCGTAATTTATCATTGGCGAAAAAACGGGCATACCGTGCTTCGTCTATATACCGCTCACTCACGAGCTTCTGTATGATCCGTTCCTGAGCGTCCGCAGGCAGGCCGGCACTTACCATTTTCTTTTTTACATCATCCACACAGCGCTCCGAGGCTGAACAATAGGCAGCCATCCGGTGCAACATTTCACTTTCACTTACTGGTTTCATATACTTGCTTTTACCATACGGTCATTCCCAAACAAATCCTTTTTCACGACTACCTCTTTATAGCCCTCTTCCCGCAGCATCTCCGTCACCTCCTGTCCAAAGCGGCGGTTAATCTCTACATAGAGACGGCCGCCGGGAACCAGCCGGGTTCGCCCTACACGGGCAATTGCCCGGTAAAACAGGAGCGGGTCTTCATCCTTAACAAACAACGCTGTATGGGGTTCATACCTGAGGACATTTGCCTCCATCTCCCCCTTTTCCTGTTCTGTCACGTACGGAGGGTTACTCACGATGATCTCATACCTGCCCGGAAGCCATTTACACTCCTCCCCGTCCAGGATACTCCCCTGCAAAAACAGGATTTCCACCTCGTTTACCGTGGCATTTTCCATAGCCACCTGTAAAGCCTCCTCGGAAATATCCAGAGCATATACAGCAGCGGTCTTCAACTGGCTGGCCAGGGCAACCGCAATGCATCCGCTCCCCGTTCCGATATCCAGTATACGGGGCGAAGCCCCTGTCTGTTCCTGTAAGATCCACTCCACCAGTTCCTCCGTCTCCGGACGGGGGATCAGCGTGGCCGGAGTCACCCGGAAAGGAAGTCCGTAGAACTCACAGCTCCCCAGGATATACTGAACCGGCTCATAGTTTTTCAGCCGTTCGAGGATCTCTGCCAGACGGGCTTTCTCTGTGAGGGATAATTCCTTATCTTTGTCACTTAATAACTGGTAGGAAGAGAGGCCGGTCACATGCGACAGCACCATCCGGGAGAGGCTGGTAAGCTCTTCCGCAGGATACCAGGCGGATAAGGATTGACGGATAAAAGATAGGGTTTCAGTCATATACCATATTTTTTACAAATTTACATCAAAAAGATCGATGAACCAAAGAAAAGAGTACACGAAAGAGGATGAAATATACATGTACCGCTGCCTGCAACTGGCGCGCGGCGGGTTGGGACGTACCGGCTCGAACCCGCTGGTCGGTGCGGTCGTGGTGGCAAACGGGGAAATCATCGGGGAAGGTTTCCACCGGAAATGGGGCGAAGCGCATGCGGAGGTGAACGCCATCCGGTCGGTAAAGAAAAAAGAATTCCTCTCCACAGCCACGATCTATGTCAACCTGGAGCCCTGCTCCCATCACGGAAAAACACCGCCCTGCGCGGAACTGATCATCCGGACAGGGATTCCCAGAGTAGTGATTGGTTGTGTGGATCCTTTTCCTCCGGTGTCCGGCCGGGGAGTCCGGATGTTACAGGAAGCCGGGATAGAAGTGGTTACCGGATGCCTGGAACAGGAAGCCCGGGAGGTAAACCGGGTGTTCATCACCACCCATACTTTGCAGCGTCCGTATATCCTGTTGAAATGGGCCCAAAGCAGGGATGGGTTTCTGGACAGGCACCGGACAGATGCCTCCCAACAGGCAACCGTTTTTTCGACGCCCGCTACTTCACAAATTGTACACAAACGGCGGTCGGAAATGCAGGCTATCCTGGTAGGAACCCGGACAGCCCTCCTGGATAATCCCTCCCTGACCGTCCGGAGCTGGTGTGGCCAGTCCCCTCTGCGGCTGGCGATCGACAAACGGGGCCTCCTTCCAGACGAAGCTGCCCTGCTGGATGGTACTACCAGGTCCTTAATTTTTACCAATTCAGACCGAAAAAATCAAAAAAATATAGAATATATCTCTATGGAAAATGAATCGGATGCCCTCCCCGGCATCCTGAAAGAATTGGGTAAACGGAATATCACTTCGGTCATGGTTGAGGGGGGAAGTTGCCTGTTATCCCATTTCCTGGCAGCAGGCATCTGGGACGAAATCCAGGTCGAAACCGCTCCTATCCTGCTTCACCACGGGATCAAAGCCCCTACGCTGCCGGAGAATGCCATCCTGGAAAAGAACACAACCTATCCTTATTTGTGGGAAAACCCGGGTTCTCCCCTGTCCGGATGGGAGACTTACATCACCAGTTACAGACGTTTAAATAGCTTATAAAACCTCAATTTGTCACTAAAATTTTATAAATATTCTTTTCAATAGAGGAGAAAGCAAAAAATGTTTCTACTTTTGTAGCTTGTATAAGATACAAATGTTAATATCGTAGATGAAGAATAAAATCGTACTATTTGTAATAGGATATATATCACTGTTTTTCTCCTCGTGCCTGAATTCAGATGATAATTCTGAATATATCGTAATCAGAGATGCGCAGATCGCAACCTTCTCATTGGCCCACGATTCCATTCCGGGCCTGAGTAGCACAAAATTTGTCATTGACCAGGTAGAAGGGTTGATCTATAACCGGGATTCCCTTGCCTTCGGCACGGATATCAGCGAGAAAGTCGTAGCCACCGTCACCTTTACCGCGGGGATTGTGCAGGAACTGGAAATTGTTCCGCAGGCCACAGGAGACACCATTATCTTTGGAAGTAGTGAAAATGATTCGATTGATTTCACGCAACCGGTGGATATAAAAGTGACGGCCATTGATGGGCTGACTACCAAACGCTACCTTGCAAAACTCAATGTGCATCAGGTATTCCCCGACACCATGGTCTGGGACTTATTGCCTCAGCAGGCCATTCCGGCAGGATTAACTTCGCTGAAAACCATCCGGTTCCCTTACCAGGGGAAAGAGGCTTATTTCCTTTATACGATGGATGGCAGATATAAATTGCAATATACCTACATGGAAGATAAAAAGGAGCCGGACTGGAGCACGCTTTCCGATCAGATTGTTTTTCCAAACGGGAAAGCCAATCTGGACCAAATGGTCCGGTACACGGTTAACACGACAGATTATATATGCGTTCCGGCAGAAGCCGGAGGGCTGTATGTATCATTAAACGGGATAGACTGGAACTTCTATGACAATGGGGTGGTAAGCGTCTTAGGAGCGATCCAACCGCAGGACGGAGCACATGATAAAGACCAGAATGACCCCGCTTTAGCCTGTATCGTATTCCAGGATGACACCTATTACTTTGCGGCAATCACCACCAACTTTACTACCCCTGAAACCGGGGAGGAAGTACCTTCCGGATTCCCGCTTAACGGATCCGGCCATATCTCTTATAGCACAGCCTATTATGCAAGGTTGTATGTAGTAGGAGGAGTGGACAAAGAAGGTAGCCTGCTGAATAATTCATGGATGTCCATCAATGGAACATCCTGGA
Source organism: Tannerellaceae bacterium (assembly GCA_021201565.1). GTDB lineage: Bacteria > Bacteroidota > Bacteroidia > Bacteroidales > Tannerellaceae > UBA4116. The sequence goes on along the minus strand of JAJQES010000108.1, from coordinate 19,439 downwards.
GCCGGCAAACGACAAAGGATGATTTTGATCCACGCCAGGGAGTCATGATAGCCCCGTATGATAATCAGTTTTACCTGCTGGGCGGTCTTGACGAAAGTGGAAAAGGAACCAACGATATTTACTACTCACGGGATCACGGAATCAACTGGTTACCGGCTGATACGACCATTGTAATGCCTCCGGTGGAAGATTACAAAAAACGTGGATACGGGTCCCTGATTGTGGATGAGGAAAATTATATGTTCATTTTCGGCGGAAAAGAACAAACAGGAGGAAATGTAATTCCGGAAATCTGGCGGGGCCGGATCAACCGGTTAGGATTTAAAGACTAATCGCGCTGCCAGGGCAATATGTTGCCCTTTTTCCCGTTCTTATTAAAGCAGAACAACTTTGTAAAAGATGGATGCTTTAAAACGAGGGAAAGGAAGTTTGTTTATTCTGTGGGTACTGCTCTGTATATGTCCCGTCCGGGCACAGGAATATAAGTATGAAGCAGGAATAGCAACAGGTATCGCGTTTTATCTGGGAGATGCAAATCCGCACAGGTTATTCAGGCACTCCCGCCCGGCAGGCGGATGCCAGTTCCGGTATAATCTGAACGGCCGGTGGGCTGTCAAAGCCAACTGGTTAATGGGAACACTCGCCGGCAGGTATCAGCCGGGAGAGGAACCGGTACAGTTTGAACGGACATGGATGGAAACAGGTATACAGGCTGAATTTAACTTCTGCCCTTATAGTGACCGGTTCATCTATAAAAACACCTGCAGACTGACTCCTTTCGTCCTGGCCGGTGCCGGATGGACTTTCGACCTCTGGAGCCGGAGGAAATTAGCCACTCCCAACCTACCGCTGGGAGCCGGAATAAAATATAAAATAAAGAACCGGATCAATCTGGTTGCTGAACTTTCTTTTCGTAAACTGTTTACAGACGCACTGGATGTAACGGGAGAAGAAAACAGCCGGCTGGAAAATCCGTATGAAATAAATAGTTGGATTGTAAAAAACAAAGACTGGTATGTGGTATGCCTGATCTCCGTCACCTATGACCTGGGTATCCGGAAAACATATTGCAGATAATACCGGTCAAAGGCTGTCCATATAAAAAGCCTTTACAAAAATATGTCTTTGATTGAAGAAATAGATAAGAATAAATTGCCCGGACATGTGGCAATTATTATGGATGGAAACGGCCGGTGGGCTAAAGCCAGGGGAAAAGACCGCAGCTTTGGACATCAGGAAGGTGTTACGTCCGTCCGTAAAGTCCTGGAAGCAGCTTCGGCCATTGGCCTGCGCTTTCTGACTGTCTATACTTTTTCAACAGAGAACTGGCAACGGCCTGTGGAAGAGGTGCGTGCATTGATGGAGTTATTAGTTTCGGCGATTCACAGAGAAACGCCGGACCTGATGAAAAACAACATTCGCCTGATGGCGATCGGTAATCTGGAACAGTTACCGGAAACAGCACATAAAACGCTGTTGGAATGTATAGAGAAAACTTCCGGGAATACAGGGACGACCCTGGTGCTGGCCCTGAGTTATTCCGCGCGGTGGGAGATCACTGAAGCGGTAAAGCAGTTGGCTACGGAAGTGCAGGAAGGGAAAATAATCCCCAACGATATAACTGAGACGATGGTCTCAGACCACATGACAACAAAAGGATTACCTGACCCGGATCTGTTGATACGGACAGGAGGTGAACAACGGATCAGTAATTTTCTGCTATGGCAACTGTCATACGCGGAATTTTACTTTACAGATACGTTCTGGCCTGATTTTAGAGAAAATGAGTTATATGAAGCAATATTGTATTACCAGCAGCGGGAACGCCGCTTCGGTAAAACAAGTGAGCAATTAAAACGATAAATATTCGCAGTTTTATGTGCAAAAAAATAGTGCTGTTCTTTATTATTTTTGGTTTTTCAACGGGTATATTTGCCCAGGAAGCTGATACTACACATGTTGAGATAACAACGCCGGTAGAAATACCGACGATTTCTTATTCCCTGACTCCAAAAAAATATACGATCGCAGATATCCAGGTGACAGGAATAAAGAATTATGATGATTTTGTGCTGATAGGTTTCTCCGGTTTATCCGTGGGAGACGTGATCACGGTTCCGGGCGATGAAGTAACAGCAGCTGTGAAACGCTTCTGGCGTCATGGCCTCTTCTCCGATGTAAAAATCCTGGCCACAAAAGTAGAAGATGACCAAATATGGCTGGAAATCCAGTTAAGACAACGTCCCCGTATCGCAGATGTGAACTATCATGGGATCAAAAAAGGCGAACGGGAAGACCTGGACGCGCGTCTGGGATTACGCAAAGGGTTCCAGATCACACCCAACCTGATGGACCGGGCGAAAACAATGATCGAAAAATACTTTGACGGAAAAGGGTTTAAAAATGTCGATGTAAATATCGTTCAACGGGAAGATCCCGCCCTGGACGGAGAAGTGATCGTGGACATTAACATTGATAAAAACGAAAAAACCAAGATCAACCAGATCACTTTCATCGGAAACCAGGCGCTCTCGGATAATGACCTGAGAAAAGCCATGAAGAAAACCAATGAGAAATTTTCTCTTCAGAAACGGTTCAAAGCCAGTATCCGTGAAATGTTCAGCACGAAGAAATTCACGACTGAAGAGTATGAAAATGATAAAAACAATATCATTGAAAAATATAATGAGTATGGTTACCGGGATGCGGTCCTGATTGCTGACAGTGTGATCAACCATAACGAAAAGACAGTAGACATCTACCTGACTATTGATGAAGGACAGCAATATTACCTGAAAGATATCCAGTTCGTAGGGAATACAAAGTATGGGACAGACCAGTTAGAGTACCTCCTGAATATGAAACCGGGGGAGGTCTATAACCAGAAAAAGCTGAACAACCGTCTCTCTATGGATGATGATGCGGTATCCAACCTTTATTACAACAATGGTTACCTGTTCTTCAACGCAGACCCGGTAGAAGTAGATGTGGCTAACGATTCAATTTCTCTGGAAATCCGTATCATGGAAGGTCCTCAGGCAACGATCAACCGGGTCATCATCAATGGTAACGACCGGTTATATGAAGACATCGTCCGCCGGGAGTTACGTACCAAACCGGGTATGTTATTCAGTCGTGAAGAGCTGGTGCGTTCTATCCGTGAGCTGGCCCAGATGGGGCACTTTGACCCGGAAAATATGCAACCCAATCCAATCCCTGATATTGAAAGCGGTACGGTAGATATTGAATACAACCTGGTGTCCAAAGCCAATGACCAGGTAGAGTTCTCCGCCGGATGGGGACAGACCGGGGTGATCGGACGGCTGAGTTTCAAATTCACCAACTTCTCGATGAAGAACTTCCTGAATCCGAAAACCTATAAAGGCATCCTGCCGCAGGGTGAAGGACAGACATTAACAGTAAGTGCCCAGACCAACGGACGCTACTATCAGGCCTATAGTATTTCTTTCCTGGATCCGTGGTTTGGGGGGAAACGGCCGAATACTCTCTCTGTAAGTGCATATTACTCCAAACAGACAGACATCAGCGACCGGTATTATAGCAATATGTACAGTAACATGTATAGTTCGATGTATTATCCGAACTACTACGGATACGGAGGATACGGAAACAACTATTATAACTATGGGAATTATGACCTGGCGTATGACCCGGATAAATCTATCCAGATGGTGGGTGCTACCGTGGGATATGGTAAACGTCTGAACTGGCCGGATGACTACTTCCAGTTTATGGCCTCCCTGAACTACCAGGTGTACATCATGAAAGACTGGCGTTACTTCCTGATTCAGAACGGTACCAGCCACAATATCAACCTTGAACTGTTGCTGCAACGTAGTTCGATTGACAATCCCTTATACACCCGCCGCGGATCCCAGTTTGCCTTCTCGGTAGCCGCGACTCCTCCTTACTCCCTGTTTGACAACAAAGATTATTCAACGATGGGAGAAGAAAAATACAAATGGATTGAGTACCACAAATGGAAATTCAAAGCCAAGATATTCTCTCCGCTCACCTCTATCGCCGTTAAACGCACGCCTGTGTTAATGACCCGCGTAGAGTACGGATTCCTCGGTTCTTATAACAAGCATAAGAAATCGCCTTTTGAAACCTTCTACATGGGGGGTGATGGTATGAGCGGATACTCTTATACGTATGCAACCGAAACAATCGCCCTGCGCGGTTACGAAAACGGATCGATTATCGGGAATGACGGACGGTACGGATACGCCTATTCACGCTTAGGCATGGAGTTACGCTATCCGTTCCTGCTGGAACCCTCTTCCACGATCTACGGGGTTGCTTTTGTCGAAGCGGGTAACTCCTGGTCAGAGCTGAAAAGCTTTAATCCGTTTGGTCTGAAACGTTCGGCCGGTGTCGGTGTCCGTATCTTCCTGCCGATGATCGGGCTGATGGGTATCGACTGGGCATACGGATTTGACCGTGTGGACGGTGGCTCTAAGCAACGTGGCGGCAGCAACCTGCACTTCATTCTGGGACAGGAATTTTAATTAACTTTATTTAGGTTGTTTATTCTAAACCCTCTGCTATATTTGTAGTCATAAGAAGGAACTAAAATTTGAATGAGTATGAAGAAAGTTATTGCCCTATTGAGTGTGATATTGTTTTGTTCCATGGCAGGAAAGGCACAAAACTATGCACTGATAGATATGGAATATATATTGACCAACATTCCTGCCTACGAATCTACAAACCAGCAGCTGGCCCAATTGTCCGAACAATGGCAGAACGAGGTGGAACTCTTGCTGGACGAAGCCCAGAATATGTACAAGGCTTACCAAAGCGAACTGGCCTTCCTCTCTCCTGAAGTCAGATCCCAACGGGAAGAAGCGATTGTGTTGAAAGAACAGGAAGCGCAGGAAGTCAGACGGCAGTATTTCGGTTCGGACGGCGAACTGTTTAAGCGCAGGGAAAACGCATTGCGTCCTATCCAGGACCAGATTTACAATGCAGTGAAACAGATTGCTGAAGCCAAAGGCTACCAGATGGTGGTGGATCGCGCGTCGGCGATGAGTATTATTTTTGCATCTCCTTCCATAGACATCAGCAATGATGTACTGGCAACATTAGGATATTCAAAATAATTCCTTAAATTTGTGCGCTTTAGAATACAGAAACAAGATTAATAACAAATTAGAACATAGAAGATGAAGAAACTTATTATTTTATTGATGGTGTTGTTGCCATTAGGAGTTGTTGCTCAGGAGATGAAGATCGCGCATGTGAATTTCAATAGCCTCCTCAGTGCTTTACCGGAAATGGCCAATTTCGAAAAATCAATGGCGGACCTGAGAGAGATGTATGACAAGGAACTGAAAGTCATGCAGGATGAACATACAAAGAAATATGAAGATTTTGTACGTCAACAGGATGAGCTGACTGAGAATATCAGACTGAGAAGAATGCAGGAAATCCAGGACCTGCAGGAGCGCATGGAAAACGTGGTAAACGTGGCCACTCAGGATTTGCAACAAAAACAACAGGAACTGCTGCAACCGATGCAGGAAAAAGTGTCCAAAGCCATCCAGCAGGTAGCGGAAGAAAACAAATATTCCTATGTAGGAGACACTCAAATGTTCTACTATGTAGGAAATAATGCAATCGACGCTACTGAACAGGTAAGAAGAAAATTAGGTTTATAATCAACTCCCTATAAAATAAAAGGGTGCCTTTCAACTTCGATAGGCATCCTTTTGTTATTTTATAAAAACAGCACCCATGTATTCACAGGCACCCGGTCCCATTGGGATATTTGACTCAGGCTATGGCGGCCTCACGATTCTGGAGAAGATCCGGGAGGTACTGCCGGAGTATGACTATATCTACCTGGGGGATAATGCGCGTGCTCCTTATGGCTCCCGGTCCTTTGATGTGGTCTACCAGTTCACACGGCAGGCGGTCGTAAGACTGTTTGAAGAGGGATGCCACCTGGTGATCCTGGCGTGTAACACGGCCTCTGCAAAAGCCCTGCGCAGTATCCAGCAATGCGATTTGTCTACCCTGGACCCGCATCGCAGGGTATTGGGAGTGATCCGCCCTACGGTAGAGGTCATTGACCGGTTAACCCGGACGAAACATGTGGGCGTAGTGGGAACAGCCGGAACCATCGCTTCGCACTCTTATACGATTGAGATCAACAAATTTTTCCCACATATCCATGTCACCGGCGAAGCCTGCCCGATGTGGGTGCCCCTGGTCGAAAACAACGAATTCCATTCCCCCGGGGCAGACTACTTTGTGGAGAAACACCTACGGCATCTCATGGAGCAGGATCCGCTGATTGATACTCTTATCCTGGGATGTACCCATTATCCACTCCTCCTGGAGAAGATCCGCAGGTTTTTGCCTGAAAGAGTCCGGATATTCTCCCAGGGACAGCGCATCGCAGAAAGCCTGAAAGAATACCTGGAACGCCACCCGGAAATGGAACAAAAGATTACCCGGGGAGGTAGCTGTACATTCCATACTACCGAGTATGCAAAGAAATTCACAGAAGCCGCCGGACTCTTCCTGAGCCAGTCTGTTAAAGCTGATAAAATAACAATTGAATAAGTATGTATCCTTTCCTCCTGTCCATCCTGTCTCTGTTCAGCTTCTTCCCAACAACGGGCGGAGAACTGAATAACTCCCTGCAATCACAGGGATTAGTAAATGTAAGGGAAATAGATCCTTCGATCCGTATGGACCTGAAATATGCCTCGACGGATAACTTCTTAGGAGAAAAGGTGTATGAAGGAATATGGGGAATATGGCTCCAACAGGAAGCGGCGGATAAACTGGTACTGGCTCAGCGATACCTCCGGGAACAGTATCCCGGATATGCGATCATCGTCTACGACGCCGCCCGTCCGATGTCTGTACAGCGTAAAATGTGGGATCTGGTAAAAGGGACAAACAAAACCAATTATGTAAGTAACCCGGCCAAAGGAGGAGGTCTCCACAACTATGGAATGGCCGTGGATGTCTCTATTGTGGATGAACACGGGATCGCTTTACCGATGGGCAGTGATTTTGATTATTTCGGAACAGAAGCCCACATCAATAAAGAGGAGGAACTGGTGGCTTCCGGGAAGATCACTCAGCAGGAACTCCAAAACCGCCGCCTGCTCCGGGACGTAATGACTCAAGCCGGCTTCCGCACCATCCTCTACGAATGGTGGCATTTCAATGCCTGTACCAAAGCAGAAGCACAGGCCCGGTATAAGTTAATAGACTAACCTTCACTGATCGCCCCCTTTTAGTTTAGCATAGAGAAGGTAGTTATTATCATTCTCTGTCATATCCGCCTGTATCCGGAGGAGTTTCCGGCGCATCTTGTCTGATAATTTAGTAGACATGAGTGCTTTTTCAATCTGTTCTTCCAAATCTCCGGGATCGACACAAGCCAAATAACATCCTTCCCGAAAAATGAGAGGATACTGGAACCGCTCTCCTCCCAGAAAGTCATTCACAAGTCCGAAATAGGCACCTTTTAGTGTTTTTTTATCTACGATGTAATAGGCTGGCGGATCACCTTCGTGCCTCAGCTGCATATCCCCGTTCTCATCTGGCATGGAAACTGTCACAATTGTACTTGTATTCCCCAGGAAATAGCCTGGCCATTCGGCATATATATGCGGTTTCAGTGCATCCCCTTTAAAGTTAGCAGTAAAACGGGGGATTAGTTTTTTCTTTACAAAATCAAGATGATATAAAGAGTCTGCCCGGGGCTTCCATGTCCAATGACTTAAATCAATCTTATCTTCATTCCTGTAAGAAAGTACTTCTGTACTAAAGTCAAAAGGAAAATCAATACCAGAAGAGAGCTCATCAAGCTTATTTCCCTGCAGGTCCTGTATCCAGATAAAAGACGGCATCTGCGGATGAGGCATACCCATTATTATTACGTTATCGTCTCTGACTACGAAAACAGACTTATTGGCTTTATGGGCTAAAGGGACAGGCGGTAATGCATTTCCCTGCAGGTCATATACCAACATAGACTCTGTACTCCAGGGCATCAGGTAAATACATCCATTCAATTCATCTATCTGTCCGTCATACAAGTATTGATACTCGCCAGGCCCCTGGCCGATGGCTCCTATATCAGTAATATATTTCCCTTGTTTGTCAAACAATTTACAAGGAACATTCCCTGATGCCTGTGTCAGAAAATAATTCTCCGACATATATACCTTGTACGCATTGGTAAGTGCTTCGTCCCGGTCGTCCAGTTTGATTATTTCTAATTCTTCGGTCAAATAACTCAGGGGAAAAATAACCGTATCTTTCAACAGGGCAGGATTCATCTCAATCAACTCTTCCCCATCCAATAGAGTACGGACCGCAACTACAGGAGCATCCTCCAGGTAATTCATCTGTGTATTCTGGTTGCAGGCCAATAAAGCAGCCAGGGCTGCCGGGAATAGAAAGAACTTTACATAGGTCGTCATAAAAACAGGTTTATTAATTACGATTTGTTCGCAATATACTATATTAAATCGAATTACGAAACAACAGTAATCCTTTTTTAGTAGTATGACGATAATTTAAATATCAGCTGATGCTTTTTCCAAAAGGAGTCAAAGCCAGACCGGCCATTTTAAAATGCTGGCGTCCGAAAGGGATTCCGATAATAGTAATACAAAGCAGGAGACCAAAGAACAGATGAGTCAAACAGATGGCCATTCCACCTGTAAAGAGCCAGATGATATTAAAAATAACCGAAAGACATCCACCGGAACCGCCATTGTCTGTCACCTTACTTCCAAAGGGCCAAAGAGCCAGCATAGCCAGTTTTAACGTTTGCAGTCCAAACGGGATTCCAATGATGGTAACCATCATCACCAGACTACCCACCAGATATTCCATGGCGACTAAAAAACCTCCACACAGGAGCCAGATAATATTTCCTATAAACTTCATTTCGTAAGTATTAATTCTACATTGGCTAAAATTATCAATTGAGTAAGCTTGCAATTGCTTCCGTTCGCTGTCCGATATGCTCTACCCGGAAACTATCTAACTCTGCATAAAACTGCTGTTTCGCTAACAGGAAATTATCCTGTAGTTCCGGTTTAACCGGTTCTGAAGGAGGCGCGTCCATCTGTAACGGATCAATAGGGGTTCCATGTTTATGTACACGGAAATCCAGGTGAGGCCCTGTCGAAAGACCGGTAGAACCCACGTATGCAATGACATCTCCCTGGCGTACCCGGCTACCTACCTGAATGCCTTTCTCAAACTTGCTCAAGTGCATATAGGTAGTTGTGTACACAGCATTGTGCTTTACTTTCAGGTAGTTTCCTCCCCCTTTCTCATACCCTTTGGCAATTACCGTACCATCACCGATGGTTTTCACGGGTGTGCCCACCGGGGCGGCGTAATCAACTCCATGATGAGCCCGGTAGCGTTTCAGGACAGGATGGAAACGGGAGTTACTGAAGCGGGATGTGATCCGGTAATAATCCAGAGGAGCTTTCAGAAAGGCTTTCCGAAGGCTATTTCCCTCTTCATCAAAGTACTCGGAAATGCTATCCTGCTCAAACGGAATAGCGACAAACTCCTTTCCCCTGTGGGTAAAGACCGCTCCCTGAACCGAGGCAATGTTCACCACCGTCGTGTCATCAATATAAGCAACATCATACAAGACCTGGAACGCATCTCCCTCTTTGATATCAAAAAAATCAATCTGCCAGGCAAAGACATCGGAAAGTTTTAAAGCCAGTAGCGGGTCTGCTCCGGAGGCTCTCAGGGAATTCCACAAAGAAGAATGGAGGACGCCTTCGACATAGTGCCGCCTGAGAGTAATCTCCTTAGTATATTCATAGGCGTTGACCGTATCGGCTGTCAGGTCCAGAATGGCATAATTGGTTTTGGAACGCGCAAAAGCAATATATTGGATTTCCCGGACACTATCTGTAGCATGAAAAGTCGTGTATCCCATGCCGGCCCGTATCCGCGCCGGATCCAGGATTCCGGCTGCCGCCCGGATGATCTGTTCCGTCTGCCGGGCGTCAAATCCCAGCCGGGAAAATATGAGGGAAAGGGTTTCCCCATTCCGGATCGTATGGTCCGCCAGATAAAGGGAGTCGATACAAATCCCATACTGATATGTCCCTATAATTGAATCTTCTTCCTGTATATGTACGATTTCCGGTACCAGCTGCCTGGTGTACCGGCAGGTAGCAGTCATCAGCATACCCGAACAAACGACCACAACAAGCGCGATCGAATAAATCGTTTTTCTATTTAATTTCATATAAGTCTGGTTTGTTTAAAGTACAAAAATAGGTCATCATATCCAGACAGCATGAAATCAAGTAGTTAAAGAACACAAACTTTCTTTAAATGCCTATTTTCAGACAGATGTGTAAAGGATATCATTTCCGGATGGCCGCTTTACTAAAACATTATTTTGTTGTACCTTTGTACCAAATTCCTAACGATGCGAAAAGTACATTTGATCTCTGTTTCTGAGCCGCTTATTCTGGACCTGGCACTGGCTATCCGTGAAAAAGGATATGAAGTCACCGTATCCGGAACAGGACTGTCAGAATCACTACTGGTTATTCTCCATGATGCAAAATGCACTTGTTATGGGGAAGGATGGTTTCCTGAGAAACTAACAAAAGATATAAACTTTGTAGTCTTAGGGGCTTCTGTTAAAAAGGATAATCCGGAATTGGTCCGGGCACGTGAGCTGGGTTTGCTGATCCAGTCGGTTCCGGAATTTATATTTCAGCGGACCAAAGCAAAAACCCGGGTAGTTGTGGCCGGCAGTCATGGAAAAAGATCCATTCTGACCATGATCGCCTATGCGTTGAGCAAACAAAATCTGGTGTTTGATTATGCTCTCTCCGGCGAGTGTCCGGTGCTGTCTAATCTGTTTAAGATGAGTTACGAGGCACGGATCGCATTGATTGAAGGAGATGCGCTGGTTACCTCAAGCCTGGAAAAACGTTTTCAGCTTGAATTCTACCGGCCTCACATCGCGGTTGTCAGCAATATCGTTCAGGAGACCTCTCCCGGCATATACCGGTCCTTCATCCATTCCATAGAGCGGGAAGGCAAGCTGGTCTATTTCAGTGGAGATGAGAAATTAAAAGAACTGGCATCGGAAGTACGGGAAGATATTACAGCCATTCCTTACGAGGGAGAAACAATCATTGACCGGGAGGGAACTCATTTTCTGGCAACCCGGTACGGTGAATTTCCGGTATATATTCCCGGAAACTATTTTCTGTTGAATCTGAACGCCGCCCGTCTGGTATGCAGGCAATTGGGAGTAAAAGACAAAGACTTTTACCAGGCGATGTCAGAGTACAGTTTAACACTCAGAACATGATTATAGCAAGAAAATTAAGAAAAGAAAATATAGTACAATACCTTCTCTATATGTGGCAGGTCGAGGATCTGATCCGCGCCAGCCGGTTCGATATGGAGAATATCCGCCGGCAGGTGATAGATAAGTACGACCAGCCGGAGGAAACCAGGCAGGAGATTGAACAATGGTATGAGGAACTGATTGACATGATGCGTTCGGAAGGGGTAAAAGAGACCGGACACATCCAGCTCAACAACAATATTATCATTGCGCTGACAGACCTGCATCTCCGCCTGTTGAAATCCCCGAAGGAAATGGTGTACAGCGGATTATATTACAAGACCCTGCCTTTCATTGTGCAACTGCGGGCTAAGTCCGGAGGAAAAGAAGTGCCGGAACTGGAAACCTGCTTTTCAGGCTTATATGGATTCCTGATGCTGAAAATGCAAGCCAGGGAGATTAGTAAGGAAACGATGGAAGCAATCAAACAAATAAGTCTCCTCCTGAACCTGCTGGCAGAAAAATACCATCAGGATATGAAGGGAGAACTCGAACTGGAAAACGAATAAAATATGAAAACCATACTGGTCACCGGAGGGAACGGACAATTAGGCACCTGTTTGCAGGATATACAAAAAAACTATCCTGGTTTTAAATTTATTTTCACGGATGTAGACACGCTGGATCTTTGCAAAGAGGAGGTGGTGAAAAAGTTTGTTACTATACACAAAGTGGATTACATTATTAATTGTGCTGCCTATACGGCTGTTGATAAAGCGGAAGACGAAGAGACACTCGCCCTGAAAATAAACCGGGATGCCGTAAAAAATCTGGCAGAAGCAGCCTCACAGGCCGGTGCGAAGGTGCTACACGTCTCAACCGATTATGTATTTGATGGCACGTCTTATCTTCCTTACAGTGAGTCGGATCCAACCTGTCCGGTCTCCGTTTACGGATACACCAAACTAGCGGGAGAAGAGGTTCTCCTGCAAACCTGTCCGGCTTCTGTAGTTGTCCGTACGTCCTGGCTCTATTCTGAACATGGAAATAATTTCCTGAAAACCATGTTGCGGTTAGGAAAAGAACGGCCGGAACTGAATGTAATCTTTGACCAGGCAGGCACTCCTACGTATGCCGGTGACCTGGCAAAAAGCCTGGTAAGCATCATCCGGGAAGCAGAAAAAGGGAATTTTCACCCCGGCATTTACCACTTTTCAAATGAAGGCGTATGCAGCTGGTACGATTTCGCGGTACAGATCATGGAAGTCTCCGGGACCTGCTGTAAAGTGATTCCCATAGAAACCAAAGAATATCCTACACGTGCCCGGCGGCCGCATTATAGTGTCTTAAATAAAACAAAGATAAAACTTGACTATGGTATTTCGATTCCTCACTGGATAGAAAGCCTGCGTATCTGTTACAATAAACTGACAAAACAATCATGAGCCAATACACAGAGGAAATAAATAAAAGAAGAACATTTGCCATTGTAAGTCACCCGGATGCGGGAAAGACAACTTTAACGGAAAAATTATTATTGTTCGGGGGAGCTATCCATGTCGCCGGAGCAGTTAAATCAAATAAAATCAAAAAGACGGCGACCTCCGACTGGATGGAGATCGAGAAACAAAGAGGTATATCGGTAGCCACTTCGGTAATGGCTTTCGATTATTCCGGCTATAAGATTAACATCCTGGATACCCCGGGGCACCAGGACTTCGCCGAAGATACCTTCCGTACCCTGACGGCTGTTGATAGTGTAATCATTGTGATTGATACGGCTAAGGGGGTAGAAGCACAAACCCGGAAACTGATGGAGGTGTGCCGGATGCGCAAAACGCCGGTAATTGTCTTTGTCAACAAAATGGACCGGGACGGAAAAGACCCGTTCGATTTGCTGGATGAGATAGAAGAAGAATTACACATCAACGTCCGTCCGCTCAGCTGGCCGATTGATATGGGACAGAAGTTTAAAGGAGTGTACAATATCTTTGAGGAAAAACTGGACCTGTACACCCCCAGTAAGCAGTTAGTCACAGAAAGTGTAGAGTTCAAAGACATCCAAAGCCCTGAACTGGAAAATTATATTGAACCGGCCCTGGCCCAAAAACTACGGGAAGATATTGAACTGATTGAAGGAGTCTATCCTGAGTTTGATGTGAACACGTATCTGAATGGTGACATAGCTCCGGTTTTCTTTGGTTCGGCGCTGAACAACTTCGGAGTCAAAGAACTTCTGGACTGCTTTGTCCGGATTGCTCCTTCTCCCCGTCCTGTACAGGCAATAGAACGGGTCGTGGACCCGGAAGAGGATGCATTCACCGGATTTGTTTTCAAGATCCACGCCAATATGGACCCGAATCACCGGAGCTGTATCGCTTTTGTGAAGATCTGTTCGGGACGTTTTGAACGGAATGCGAACTACAAACATGTCCGCTTCAATAAACAGATGCGTTTCAGCAGTCCGACAGCGTTCATGGCACAGAAAAAAGAGACGGTGGATGAAGCCTTTGCCGGTGATATTATTGGTCTGCCGGACACAGGCAATTTCAAAATCGGAGATACCCTGACGTCAGGTGAAAACCTTCACTTCAAGGGTCTGCCCAGCTTCTCGCCGGAGATGTTTAAGTACATTGAAAATGCTGATCCGTTAAAAGCCAAACAATTAAATAAAGGGATTGAGCAATTGATGGATGAAGGGGTTGCACAGTTATTTACCAACCAGTTTAACGGACGGAAGATCATCGGTACAGTAGGCCAGCTGCAGTTTGAAGTAATCCAATACCGCCTGTTACATGAATACGGCGCTCAATGTAAGTGGGAGCCTATCAGCCTGTACAAAGCCTGTTGGATCGAAAGCGATAACAAAGAAATGCTGGAAAACTTCAAAAAACGGAAATCCCAGTATATGGCCCTGGACAAAGAAGGGCGCGACGTTTATCTGGCAGATTCCGGCTACGTACTAACCATGGCTCAACAGGATTTCCCGGACATCAAATTCCATTTTACCTCAGAGTTTTAAGATGTCCCAATCTGTGCTTTAAGAGCTCTGTTTTTTGTATTTAAAGTATAGAGAACGCAGATTCCACAGAAGGCGCAGACGTACGCAGAATTTTTATTTTTAATATTTATCTGCGTACATCTGCGCTTTCTGCGTTCCTTTTAGCTTATTTATAAACACCCTTTTAACCCACTCATTTTCTTCTGAACACATTAAGATCATACCCTTGTCAGGGCGGACACGAAATAACATTCCTGAATTTATTATAGGAGCTGACCAGACAATGGACCAATAGTTTTTTCGTCTGCCTCCAATAGCTTTTTGGCCCTACAAGCTACTGAAGGGGAGTTAAAATACGATTGGAGGGAACGAATAAACCTACTGGATATACGTTGAATCTCTTATAAAATATTCTTTATTTCCGCCAGGCTCTTTACGGTAAAGGTAGGGACAAAGTCCCTGGCAGGTAACCCGGCGGGATTCAGCCAGAGTTGATCTATTTTAGAATCATGGGCACCCACTATATCAGCTTCCCAGCTATCACCGATCATCAGGGATTCACGGCGGCGGGCATTGGTATTTTTGAGTGCGAAATCAAAGATCTTCTTATGGGGTTTCTGAATACCTGCATCTTCGGAAAGAATCATTTTTTCAATATAAGGAGACAATCCGGAGTTTTTGAGTTTCAGGAACTGAACCTCCCGGAATCCATTGGAAAGGATAAACAGACGATAGGAGGAATGCAGATATTCCAGCAGTTCAATGGCTCCGGGAATAAGGCGTGTCTTGGTAGTAGTACGTTTCAGGAAATCCGTGTTTATTTTCAATACCGACTCCGGATCCTCTATCCCTAACGGACGGGTCACATACCGGAAACGTTCCAGGATCAAAGTATTCCGGTGTATTTCATGCCTCCGGTAACGCGCCCATAATTCCAGATTATTAGGCATATAAATATCGTAAAATGCCTCAAAGGACTCATAATACCGGCCAAAATCATAGTCGGTATAGATCTCTTTGAGGCATTCACGATTGTTGGAACAGGTGTCCCATAAAGTATCATCCAGATCGATGAACAGATTTTTGTACATTACAATCCGACTTCAATGACCAAATATTTTCCTACGCTCCAGAACTGTTGATAATCCACAATAAACAAGGTCAGATTCTTATCCTCATCGGCCACCAGTTCATAAGAGTTATCCGGATGAGAAGTCAATAATTTTGCTTTACGGGCAAACAAAGGAATCTCCCTGAGTTCACGGATATCCACCGAAATGAAATAATCCCGGTTAAATCCATCCGGCAGTACTTTTGTTTTTCCCAGCAAACCGCCACTATCAATGATCTTTTGATCTTTTAGTTCCCGGGAAGTTCCAAAACAATAATATCCGATATTCAGTTGTTGATCCTGTTGCTTTAGTTGATCGGATTGAGACATATTGGTAAGGGCCAGGTTCTCGATTTCCTCATTCAGCCCGGACATCTGTTCTCCCATTTCACGGATCTGTGAATCTCTTTTTGCCAGTTCAGTCTGCAGGGTCGCAATGACAGCAGCCCGTTGTTCCAATTCTGTCGTTAAGCGGTTAACCGTTGCCTGCAAAGTAGCAGATTTCTTATCACTACCGGCCAGTTTCTTTTCCAGCTCAGTGATCCGGTCTTTATTCTTTCTGAGTGTCTCCTGCACCAATTGCATATTCCGGCGTATCTGGTCCCGGGTAGACTCTTTCAATTCAATATCATTCTGATGAATTGTCAGATAGTTTTCCGCATCCCGGATGGTCTGGAAATCAGCTTCAATTTCATTCAGGAGAGAAAGCATCTCATCCATCTGGGTGGTATTTTTGGCATTCTCCAGTTTCAGGGAATCATTTTCCGCCTGGAGACGTTCTGAATCTGATGAACGTTGTCCACACGCTGCCAACAGGCAAAGACAGATCATACATGCTATTACTTTTTTCATAGGACAAATCTTTTAACGTTTATATTTCTTTTTTCTCTTCCCCGGTGTTTCCCCCGAGAACAATCACAAACTCGCCTTTCGGCTCGTGTGCCTGAAACCAGGAACACACTTCTGCCAATGTACCCCGGATTGTTTGCTCATACAGCTTGGAGATCTCCCGGGAAACAGAAACCATACGTTCTGTTCCACATACTTCCATCAGCTGAGTTAATGTTTTTACGATCCGGTAAGGGGATTCGTATAGAATTATAGTACGCTCCTCCAGGGCTATTTCTTTCAAACGGGTCTGCCGCCCTTTCTTTTGGGGCAGGAACCCTTCAAAACAAAATTTATCATTCGGCAATCCGGATACGACAAGCGCAGGTACAAAGGCGGTCGCTCCGGGCAGACATTCCACCTCTACCCCTTTCCTGACACACTCCCGGACCAGCAGGAAACCAGGGTCCGAAATAGCAGGCGTTCCCGCGTCTGAAACCAAAGCGATTGTTTCGCCGGCCAGAATGCGTTCCGCCACCACTTCCACCGTTTTATGTTCATTGAACTTATGATGGGATTGCATACGGGTCCGGATCTCATAATGTTTCAGTAACATACCGGTTGTCCGGGTATCTTCCGCCAGGATCACATCCACTTCCTGCAATATCCGGATAGCCCGGAATGTCATATCCTCCAGATTCCCGACAGGTGTAGGTACTATATACAGTTTTGACATACCCTTTCCGTTATAAGAAACGTTTTTCCAACAAACGGATAAAATCAGCAACCGGAGCTTCTTCCGGATTCCATCTCATTTTAGTATTCAAATAATCCATAGACTCCTCCAGGGATTCTATTTCATTCAAATCTGCAATTACCTCATTCATCCGGTTCATATCTCCGTCGAATAGTTCCCGGAGAAAATAAAAACGGTCATTCAGACTAAATGCCCTGGTAAAATCGGCCAGATTTTTCTTTTCAATCAGATCCCCTAAACAAGCCGGATTCTTTTCCGGAATGAATGACCGGGAAGGCCCCTCTTCTTTTACGGGTTCTTCCGGTAAGTTCTCCTCTTCCTCCTTAACCGGGTTGATCGTCTTTTCCGGCATTCCAGGGGGAGAAGGAGCATATTCCCGCAGAAGTTCTTCAATTGTTTTCTCTGTTTTTCCTACCGGGTTTTCCACTACCTCCGGTTCAGGAAGGACTTCTTCTGTCTCTTCTGTGACCGGTTCCAGAGGTTCCTCATCAGCAGGTTGTTCTTCCGGGACACTTTCCTCTGCTTCCACAACAGGAGTCACCCTCTCTTCCGGTTCTTCTACCGGTAATACAGACGGTTCATCAAGCTGTTCCACCGAAGTCTGTAACAAACTTTCCCGCAGGAGGTTCTGACGGGCTTCCAACTGTTTTTTGAAGGCTTCAACCTGATCGGCTTCCAACTGATACAGTTCCTTCAGGATCTCACGTGTCAGATCAAATGATTGATTAAAAAAAGATACCGGGTAGATCTCAGTATCCTGAATACCAGACAGAAGGCTCTCCAACCTTTTTACCTCTGCCAGTAAATGATGTATCGTTTCTTTGTTTGACATTCCTTTTCCGATTAAAGTACAACAAACTTACATAAAAAAATTGACAATTGACAATGGATAATTGACAGTTTAAAAGACCACGCTCCAATTGTCAATTGTGCATTGTCAATTGTCAATTATAAACTCATCAGGAACATTTACCAGATACAACCGTTCGGTCGCACGGGTGACCGCGGTATATAACCACCGGTAAAAGTCCTCTCCCATCATCTCTTCCGTCAGATACCCAAAATCCAGAAAGACATTTTTCCATTGTCCTCCCTGGGCTTTATGACAGGTAATCGCATAAGCGTATTTCACCTGTACAACATTATAGTGGGGATCCTCCTTCATTTTTCTGTATTTACCGGCTTTAGTCGGCACATCCTCGTAATCTTCCAGAACCGTATAAAAGAGTTTATCGTTCTGCTCTTTGGACAAAGAAGGTGATTCGGATTGAAGCGTATCCAACAGGATTTTCAGATCGACCTCCAGGTCATAATCTTCAAACCGCACACTCACATCGGCAAAGTGAAAGCCATACATATCATACCGTTTCCGGACCCTCTCCACCTCCACAATCTCTCCGTTGGCGATGAACTCCATCTCTTTACATTGGCTGGTCCAGTAATAATTGTTCCGGGCAACCATTAACCGGTCACCCGAGGATAATTCTTCCTCCCGGTAAAGGATCCGGTTACGCACTCCGTTATTATAGACATTGGCCCGTTTATTAGAACGGGTAATAATGATCGTATCTTCTATTCCCTGCCGGTTATAACAGGAAGAAATTTCTTCAATCAGTTCCTCGCCATTCAGCCGGATGACATCCGGAAAGGGCTTCACCTCCAATTGGGGGAACCGGGACACAATTCCTTCTTTTAAAGCCTGCCGCAGCATAGTCGCATTGACCAGTATACCGGAACCTTCATCCTGCCGGATCACCTGGGTAAGCTGAAATCCATCCACCGTCAGATTATACCCTTCGAGGACAGACTGCCTGAGCGCGGGGCTCTCCACCTGCCCCACCGGAGGTAACTGTGCTTCATCGCCCATCAGGATCAACCGGCAATTTTCCCCACTATACACATATTGTATCAAATCATCCAACAGACGGCCGGACCCGAAACTATAGGAATCCAGGCTTTCATTTGTGATCATCGAGGCTTCATCCACAATAAACAGGGTATCTTTATACAGATTATCAGCAGGCAAAAAACCGGTATATTCATTGGAAAAAGCCTTTTGCCTGTAAATTTTCTTATGGATAGTAAATGCATGCTGGCCGGCATAGGCTGAAAAAACTTTGGCCGCTCTCCCGGTAGGAGCCATCAATATACTTTTCTGGTTAAACTCTTTTATCGTTTTTACAAGTGCTCCGATCAATGATGTTTTCCCGGTTCCGGCATATCCTCTTATCAGGAGGACAGAATCCTGGTCTGTTTTTAAGAGAAAATCTGCAAGTGTATAAATACCTTTTAACTGATCTTCGGACGGTTTATAGGGAAAATTTCGTAAAATCTGATCGCTCAAATAACTATTTATCATTTTGTTTGTAATAATTTTGGCTATAAAAGTAGTGTA
>JAJQES010000043.1 GCA_021201565.1 Tannerellaceae bacterium | reverse complement strand
TCCGGAGAAGATTCTTATTATTTATTTCTTATTGTTTTATACTTGCCGGATTGAAAGCCGGTTCCCTTTTCAAGCCGGAGAATCTGGATCTTTCCAATAGTGCTATTCTAAGTATGTATCAGGATAAGGATGGATACATGTGGTTTGGTACATACGATGGATTGAATCTCTTTAATGGAAAGAATACAATTGTTTACCGGTTTGAACCGGATAACCCATTGTCTTTATCCAGTAATATTATTCATTATATTACTGAGGCAGAAATAGATCATCTGTGGATCTCCACCTCTATGGGGTTGAATAAAATGTCATTGAAAGACCGGGAAATAGTGGAGTCTTATCCGCAATATGGCGAGGCACGTCTTATCACATCCGATAGAGAGGGTAATACATTATTGATCACTAAGAATGAATTTATCTCCTGTTACCTGCCGGAACTGAAAACGATCCGGGATGTCTTTAAACCCGGAATGAAACCGGATAGTGTCTGTTGTTTATTTACCGGATATGATGAACGGTTTTATCTGCTGGATAAACACGCTGAATTATGGGATATTGAACTTGACAAAACAAATCTGCCACTAACTCTTTCCAATACAAAAAGGGTCATTCACCCTAAAGCTCTCCTGACAGCTTTCCCTGATAAAGAATCTCTTTTTTTCGTAGATGTTGAAGGGAAATTATATCAATATGATCTGAAGGAAAACAGTTCCGTTTTTCTGGCTGATCTCTCTTCTCTCCTGAACCGGTATGGTAGTAGTATAGGAAACATCGTATGGTACGGTGAACATCTCTATCTTGCCATTAGGGGAGCCGGGCTGGTGAAAATTGAAAAGGGGTTCAACGGAGGGAGTGGGGAACTGCTCATTGATATAGGGATCTATTGTATTTCTCCGGATAGAAACCAGGATCTTCTGTGGGTGGGTACGGATGGTGAGGGAGTGTATATGCATTATCAGAAACAAGAGTTATTTGGAAATGTCCTGCTGGATCATTTACCTGTCTCTATCCGGAAACCAGTGCGTTCTCTTTATACGGATGAGAAAGGAGAGGTATGGATTGGAACAAAGGGAGATGGTATTGTGCGGATAAAGAATTATGCACAATATGACGGAAGGAATATTCCGGCTTCGGAAGTCACTCATTATACAACCGCAGATGGGCTCTCCAATAATCAGGTTTTTTGTTTCCTGAAAAGCAAATACCGGGATTTAATGTGGATTGGAACACAGGGGCCGGGACTTTCTTATTATTCTCCTGTGCATGACCAGATCATCACGGTTCAGGGCCGGGGTGACCGGAAGATTCAGCGGGTGCATTCTATTACAGAGGTGAATGATTCGACCCTCTGGGTTGCTACGGCAGGGGATGGACTGCTGGAAATACTATTGGGGCAGGAAAACGGCCGGTTGAATATAAAAAGGAAGACCGGGTATTTTTTTGAAAGTAATGGTAATAGTTGTAACGAATTTCACTCAATGAGTTATGACGGAGACTCTTTACTGATGATTGGAAGTCGTGGTGGTTATGGAGTGATCCGGTTTAATATTTATACCAAAGAGTATGAATTCCTCTCTCTGTTACGAATGGAAAATTCCGCTATCGGGGATGTGCTTTCTGTTCACCAAAGTCGCGATTCTGTTTATTATTTTGGAGCCAGCTCCGGATTGACCCGTGTGTGGTTCCGGGAGGAATACCCTCCGTTAGTACGTCTTTTTGATAAAAATAGCGGGATCGTAAATGATATGATCCATGGCATTCTGGAAGATGAAGAACAATGTCTCTGGCTTAGTACGAATAAAGGGTTAGCCCGGTATAACCCGTATAATGATTTTTTCCATAATTATAGTTTTCCTGATTTGAAGGTCATAGAGTTTTCGGACGATGCTTATTCAAAATGCGCTTATACCGGTAAGCTTTTGTTTGGTGGGATCAATGGGTTTGTTTGGGTAGATGTTTCCCAATATATTCCTCCAACCTATAAACCTAAACTCCGGTTTTTTCAAATGAGGGTGGGAAATGAAAGTACCAGTCTGAACAGATACAATGATGAGGCTGGGAAAACACTGGAAATTCCTCCCGGTGTATCTGTATTCTCCCTCTCTTTTATTGCTACGGATTATATAGAAGGGGATAATTATGAATATTCTTATCAGCTGGAAAATTATACGACCCGCTGGATCTCTCTCCAAAAGAACAATGAAATTACTTTTACTAATCTTCCGGCCGGAAAATATATACTTAAAGTCCGTTATAAAAATGACGTATTTGACTCGGATAGTCTTTATTATTCCCTGCCTGTTTATATCCTGCCTCCCTGGTATCTGAGCCGGACAGCATGGAGTCTGTATGGAGTGATTGTCTTTTTATTGATCTTGTTAGCTGTTTGGATCCTTAAACAAAAAATCGCAGAACGGCAGGCACGTATTACTCAGCGTATTAAAGAAGAGCAAAAGGAAAAATTGTATGAATCCAAGTTGAATTTCTTTACTAATATTACACATGAATTGTGTACTCCCCTCACGCTGATCAATGGGATCAATGAACATATACGTAGCTATGCAACGCATGTTTCTGATGAAGGACTCCGGAAATATACGGATATTTTATCAGAAAATGTGAAAGGATTGAATGAACTGATCACCGAGATCCTGGATTTCCGGAAGATCGAAGAATCCGGCTTCACCCATTTTCATATAAAAACAGTCTTTTTATCGGAAGTATTGCGTAAACAATGTGAAAGTTACCTGCCGGTAGCCAGGGATAATGAAATTGAGTATCTGATAACGATACCGGAATCCCTGGAGTGGAATACAGATCCTGCCTATTTGAAAAAGATTGTTTCCAATTTGCTTTCTAATGCGTTTAAATATACTCCCCGCCAGGGTAAGATCCACCTGACAGTGTATAAAGAAAATGAACACCTTTTTATTAAGGTATATAATACCGGAGAAGGGATAGAAGAATCTATTCTGGATACTATTTTTGACCGGTACCGTATTCTGGAAAACCTGAATGAAAATATGTATACGGAACAATCCTCCCGCAATGGATTGGGATTGTTTATCTGCCGGAGCCTTGTAAAAGCTTTACAGGGAGAAATTTCCGTGCAAAGCCAGTATGGAGTTTGTGCTCAATTTACAGTATCATTGCCTTATCTGGAATCCGGAGAAGTGGCCGGGAATCCGCAAAGTTTTGTAGAGTTCACCTCTCCTTTGCCATCCCTACCGGAGGTTCCGGAAGAAAATAAGATAGAAGATCCGGGAGATAAACCTATTGTGCTGGTGATAGATGATAACAAGGATATACTTTGGTTGGTCTCCAAACAACTGTCTCCTTATTATACGGTCAAAGAAGCTCATCATGTCCGGGAAGCTTTTCTGGTATTGGAAAAAATACTTCCTTCTTTGATTATCACCGATATTATTATGCCTGATGTCAATGGCCTGGAGTTTATCACCCGTCTGAAGAGTGATAAGTTTACAAAACATATTCCGGTCGTTGTGATCTCAGCGAAAATCTCTGACGCTGAACAGGCGGAGGGTATCAATATGGGAGCAGATGCCTATCTGCCTAAACCTTTTTCTCCCCAGTTGTTGCTTTCGGTAGTAAACCGGTTGATTACTAATAAAAAAGAGTTGAAAGATTATTTTTATTCACCAGAGAGCGCGTATGATTATAAAGAGGGGCAGGTAGTTCACCAGGAAGACAGGCAGTTTTTGGATGAAGTAACTAAGATTATTAATGATAATCTGGAGAAAGAGAGTTTACGCCCGGAATTGATTGCAGATGAATTGGGTATTAATACCCGGAATCTGTACCGGCGGTTTAAAAAGATATCTTCTCTTTCTCCCAGTGATTTTATCAAAGACTATCGATTCACCCATGCCGCTAAACTGTTAGTCACTACCAACCTGCATGTTCAGGAGATTATTTATAAAGTGGGGATTAATAATAAATCCTACTTTTACAGGGAATTTTTGAAAAAATATGGAGTAACTCCAAAAGAGTACAGAAAAAGCCCCCTCAACTCTCCCCAGGGGGGAGCTTCCGGATTTCAGGAAAATAATAGCCCTGAATAGTTCAATTACTCAGGGCTATTTATAGCATTTATACTTTTGTTAGATAAAGAAGCTCCCCCTTTGGGGGAGTTGAGGGGGTCTTTCACTCCCCCAATAGTAACCACACTTCCCCTAATCCTTTTGTATAGATCTGGTTTGGAATATTGTAGTTGTTCTTTAACATCTTTGAGAGGTCATCCACCCAGTTCCTGGTATCAATGGCCCGTTCCCGGCCGGTTAGCCGGTTTACAGCGTACAATGGAGTACGTACCTGGTCGAAACGCATCAGGTTAGGTGTACTGGAAGCAACGGAAAAACGGCCGTTTACGGCATTCTCTTCAAACCACACCTCAATCACTTCATTGAGTTGAGCGTCCATCCCATTGTACTGGACTTCCATATCAAAATCATCCTGCCAGGAAGCCAGTTTTTTTAATTCTACACGCACCTCGCGGCCATTGGTAAACATATCATCAAAATGTCTTTGTATCTGCGCTACAAAATTATCCATATAGTCTACTACAGATGCCTCCAGTAGTAAATCCACCGGTGCATTGGCAGAAGGTTCTCCCACGCTGGTAACACCGGCGATCTGTTTACGGGTATAAGGATCGATGGCCCGTACATTAAAAGTCACCTGATTCCTGGGACCATGTTTTTTTACTTCAAAATCAAGGTCCAGGCATATATCAATTTGTGCGACCCGCTGAAGTAACTCCGTGGAACTTTCAACGATGCCCTCCCCGGAATATTTCCCGGCTAACAACATATTTTCAGTCTCTGCAGTACGTGACTGTTTTAATTCGTCTTCCAGGCTTTTCAAAGGAAAATCCCTTTCCGCCATGATCGCTCCCATTTTAGTGATGAGTAGCCGGATCTCAGCATTGCTCATAAGAGCCTTACTATAATCCGGATCAAAGAACTCTTTTCCGTCGTCTCCGGTCCGGACCTCTCCGAACTTATTGGTGTTACACCAGATGTCACTGGGCATGACCATAATGGTGGGTTTACGTGCCTGTCCGAAAGCGGTTCCTGCTATCAGCAGAAGTAAAAAGGTAAGTATGTTTTTTTTCATATCTGTATATGTTTATTTGTATCTATCAGAAACCCGTACTTAAACTACGTACAATCCCGTCATTTTCCATCTGTTTACGCAGATTGTCATACATGACCTGCACGTAGATAGCCACTTTATATCCTCCCTTTATTTTTCTTTTATCCTGTCCGGCCGGAACTCCATCGGTTGTTTGATTGACAAATTTCAGGTAAGCACCTCCCGTTTCAAAAAAGTCCAGGAAGTAATCCAGGTTTTTCTCTTCAGCATCCGGGTCTTTACAAATGGCGGGTGTCGCCATTGCCTGGTTGGCTCCACTTACACCCGGCAATCCCCGGAACAAGCAGGCTGCAACGGCATTTTTTTTAGCCTGCACAATGGCTGCATCTGCTTTTTTCGCATATCCCCATACCTTGATAATTTTAGTCCCGTCCTGCCCTACGCCCATGGTGGACACTTCATAGTTGAAAGAACTACCGAAAAGTGCTTTTCTTTCTTTCCGGGTTTGTGCCTGCACAGAAGTCATCACTGTGAGAACAATCACACATAGAGTTAGTATTCGTTTCATTGTACTTAAATTTTAAAAAGTGAATCTTAAACCGGCATTTATCCCTGCTCCGTCACGGCCTCTATAACTAAATTCTTCCGGTTTAATGTATTTATAATTTTCTTCATATATTTCTCCTTTGGAAACAAAGAAAGCATAATCAACTCCAACGACCAACTGCATAAACGTAGTAAGATTGACATTCAGATTGGCGCCGAGTTTTCCCATAATAGCGGACTTTTTGATAAATGTTTCCGTATCATCCTCTTTCTCATCTTCGCCGGTGATGGATAAATTATCAAGTCCGAATAGCACACGGGGTACAACTTCAAAATGACGGGCGAAGCGGACGCCTATCCCATATCCTAACATCATATTGAAAGCCAGCATGTCTTCGGGAATATCTTTTCCAGCTAACTCTACAGTGCCGAATCCATCTTTGTTTTGCCAGGTAGTTTCAGGTTTGTAAAAATCAAAATTCAGATCCATCAGGACATAGTGTGAAATTCCCTGTGTATTGATAGCAGTCAGGAAATCCAGTTTGACATCTAATCCGTTCAGCCCACCATAATGATATCCGGTCGTCAACCCTAAACGGAGATCATTTTTCTGCACCAGTGTATTCCCTTCCTCAATCCGGCCACCATGGATCTGGAAAAATTCAGACGTTCCGGTTTCGCCCACAGCATCATATCTGTTATCTGTTATGGTAGTTGCTCTTACAACTCCGGCTCTGACGGCAGTAACATCTCCCTTTGCATCTTCTACATACCGGTAAGCAAAATAGCGGTCTGTATTTTTAACTCCTTCTTTTTTCCCGATTTTAGCACGGATCGGTTTTACTGCGCTAACTCCCATTTTAACCATAAATGCTTCCAGCGAGGATTCAATTCCATAGAATACATTGGTAGTTCCGTTCTGAACCAACAGAGGAATATTTTTGGCAGAAACCGATGGCGAATTGCCTGTCTGGCGGGTCATTCCGATACGTAATTTATCATAGGCCTCCTTTTTGGACGCTTTCACATCAGGTGTGTCATCTTCATAGATCCAGTTATCAAAGATCAGGGTGTTCAGGTCATCGTCATAATTGATGCGGTAGAGGAAGGATTCAACTTTGGATATATAAACCACATTCCCGTTTTTGTCTGTTTCCTTTTCAATGTTTGTAAAGTCAATCAGTAAAAGATAACTGTTTTGTATCAGATTAAAACCGTAGTCTGCTAATACACTTTCTCCCAGTTTACGTGCCTGAGCCAGTTGAAAATCCACGTCTGTTGCATTATAGCGTCCCCGTCTGCTGATCAGTGAATGATCCAGGGTTCCATCCGGTTTTCTGTTGTAAAGAAAAGAGAGTATTTTTTTCCCGTAATCGTTTTTATTGATCAGATCTCTGATCTCATTTTCACGGGCCGGTTTTTTGTCCTGTTCTGCTTTCCGGGAATAACTCACCCGGCACTCATATATACCAATATCATTCAGATCATATTTATCCAAACGGGACGCCTGCTTCAATGCATTCACAATTTCCCGGTCATACGAATCTCCGTGCGTAATAGCCAGAACAGTCAATCCGTTTCGATCATAGGAATCAGACATATTCCTTACTTTTCTCTGGGCGTATGTATGACTACTTATAAATACAAATGCAAGGATAATAGAATAGTAGACGATTCTCTTCATAAGAATTATTGTTTTTCTGTGTTAAGTTTTATTTCAGACAATCAAATAATATCAGGGTTTAATTCGCAAATATATGACATTATAAAATTAATTGCTTCTTTTTTGTAATGGATTATTTAAATTGTTTACTTTGTTGTCTGTTGATATAATTTATGTGGATATAGTCAATATAATAACTTAAGCAAGATGAAAAACAATATGAAAAAAGTGCTTATTCTTATATGTATAGCCTTTGTTCATCAGCTGGCAGCTCAGACTCCTGTACATTTCCATGCTGTCTATTCCCGGCAGAAAGAATTAAGCCAGGATATAAATGAAGCGTTAAAACTAAAAGTAGAACAAATCCTGGGACGTACGAATGCCGGAGGAGCTTCTAAAGAGAATGCCTTTGTGATAGAACCGTCACTGACTATTCTGGCTGAAAAATCTACTCAGGGGCTGGTTCGTAATGTGTCGGCAACCGAGGCTGAATTGACTCTTACGGCAAAAAACCAATACGATGGCAGTGTGTATAATACCATGACTACAAAAGTGAAAGCTGCTGCTACCGGTAATCAGACCTCTTCGATGCGGGAAGTGATCAAAAATATTAATGTAACGAATCCCGCTTTTACCCGTTTTGTCCGTACGACCCGCGAACGGATCACTGAACATTATACGGCCAATTGTGCGGATGTATTGTCCCGGGCACACCTGATGGTTGCTGAAGGGGCAGAGAGACAAGCAATTGCTTATTTGATGAGTGTCCCGAAAGAGTCCGGATGTTATGCGGAAATACTGCCCTTGTTGAACTCCCTGTTACCTCCCGGACAACAACTCCCTGATGAGCCGGAAAATGAAGAGTCAGAGGTGGTGTTTCCGGAACCTATTATAGAAGAGGACTCTACTATTCCTGTACCTCCTGAAAAGGCTGAAAAACTTTCTTATAAACTGAATGTTTCCTGTCCGGATCTGGAGGTTGTGTTATTGTCATGTATAGGAAATGAAATTACTCAAACCATCACTCTGCAGGTACAATTGATCAATAAAAAGGAACATACACAGGCTTATATGAGACTGGAAGGAGCCATTGATAATGAAGGTGTCTCCTATGGAAGAGCTTCCGGCCATACTATTAATATGCCGGTGGATGTCAAAATGACTCAAACATTTACTGTCGCGAAAATAACGAAGAAAATACCTGTACTTTCTTATGTGGAACTTTCTATACGTAATTGCCAGGTTGCTCTCCGGGATATTCCTGTTACATGGAAATAAATAAAGAAGCACAATGAAAAAAGTGAAGATAAAACAATGGGTGTGCCTGTTAGCTGTGTTGTATTGCTCAACCGGTGTAATGGCCCAGCAATATAAAGTGATACAGAAGAGCGATAAAAAAGTGCCTCAATGGTATGAATCGGCCGGATCGGGTTATCTGGTGGCCTCGGCGGAGGAAGAGGATATGGAAACTGCAAGACAAAAGTGTCTGGAAAGTATTCGTATTCAAATGATCCAGGCGGTAGCCCAGAATGTAGAATTTGAAGAAACGACTCTCCTGAAGCAGACTACCCGTGATCAGAATGAAATTCTGGAGTTTGTGAATGCTTATACGGCGGAAGGAAGTGCCCGTGCAGCCAGTGTCCCGTTTTTAAAAGGAATTTCTCTTTCTAAAGTTGAAGCAAGTTATTGGGAAAAACGAGAGTATAAAACTACAAAAAAGATTACCTATGCGTATGCCATCCGCTATCCATTGTCTAAAATCGAACTCTATAACCTGACACAGGCATTTGAGGAACAGGACCGGAGTATGGTCGCCCGTTTGGATCAATTGGAACAACATCTGAATGAAGTTTCTTCTGTAGAAGATATAGAACAATCTATGAATCAGTTGCGTCCGGTGGCGGATTATTTCTTTGACCGTGTCCGGAAAGAAAGGGCCAATTCTTTACTGGCGAGTTACCAGAAATTACCCTCTTATATAGCAGTAGAAGGCGTGGAAGGAACCGGGAACTCTTACCGGGTATGGCTTACGTTACAGGGACGCAAAATAACATCCTCTTCGCTTCCTGCTATGAAGTCCAATTGTGCTTCTCAGTTAAAAGCTTCCGCACATGAAGATGAATTTGTTATTACTTATACTAATGAAGACTGTCTGGAAGATGAAGAAAATACCATTGACGTCCTATTCCGTGTACAGGGCAGAACTCTGAAACATACTTTCTTTATTCCCGGAAGCCCTCAATATTAAAAAAGCCCCCTCAACTCCCCCAAGGGGGAGCTTCTTTGATCTTAGTTCCTTTTGCTGGCGCAGATCTCTGAATCCGTGCCTTATTTGATTTTTGTCTTTTTGTCAATTGACTTTTCTGTGGAGACGGTTTTCCGGGGAGACCTATAGATTTGCTTCAAATATTCGACTCTCACGGAGTTCAGGTTTTTCACTTTGTTACGGTTGGAGGAACATAAGCGGACAATTAGATAGTGGAAGTGGACACTTAACAGGGAAGAAAAGGCACGAGGAGATACTAAAAATGATGTTTTTCCGGAAAAAGGATAGCTGCCCAAAGTTCGTTCCGGTAGAGTAACCAGTACAAAAAAGGGCCTTTTCCGGGGCTTTTTTTATTGTTTCGGAGGGCTTGCGAAGAGTTGTAAAACGAGAACGCCGTCTCTTTGCAACGAGTACGGTCTACTCAGTGAGACGAGAACGCCTTCTATTTGTAACGAGTAGGGCTACTCTTTCCACTGACAAGGCCTACTCGTTTCACTGAGTAGGCCGTACTGAAATAAAGCCCCTTCCTAACCCTCCGGCAGTAAAAAAAGGACTGTTTTTATAAACGCTGAAAAATGATCAAATAGATAGTTAAACGCCCGAAATGAGATCTAAAGGACAAAATAAGTACTCCTCTTTTTTGTCTTTATTCTACTATAATATTC
>JAJQES010000522.1 GCA_021201565.1 Tannerellaceae bacterium | reverse complement strand
AGAGAAGTTACAAATGGAACATCCCGGTTTATCGGGGCTTCTCATTGTTTCGCTTCCAGGTTATAAACCTGAAAGAATGGTATGACCTCCCACCTCTTTCTTAACTTCTTAACTTCTGACTTCTTAACTTCTTAACTCCTAAATTAAAAACTCACCGAGAAAAGAGCTTCCGTAGTAACAGAGCCGTAATCGATGGGGTTGGCGATACGGATCCCTAAAGAGATGGGATAATTGAGGCGGAAAATATTCCAGTCAACAATCAGGTCTCCCCCTACCGAACTCTGCGTATTCCAGCCACCACCCTTATAAGCCTGTGCCCGGGTCAGGTCATAGAACAGATTCGTACGCACCCGTTTGATATAAAACCAGGCGCCTAAGCTCACGTCCGGACAGAACAGGCTAAAGGCATAATCCGCTTTGAACGCATACTGGTGCAAACTCCGGTAATCGTAACTGTATCCCCGGGGAGTTTCCAGCAACCGCTTAGGGACATACATGGCTTTACTTTCCACCGGCTGGTACTGGTAACCGGCACGGAGCATCAGGCTATGGTTCCGCAGGATACCCGGCCAGTAAGTAGTCAGGCGCGCCGCATACAAATCAGCGTAATTCTCCGTCTGAAATGGAGTATGAAGATATTGTAAACGCATCTGGTAGCCCCATCGCGGCAAAATATCCCGTTGAGCCATTTTCCGGTAGCGGTAGAAACGAAGTTCCCCCAACAGGTATTGGAAATCGCGCATCTTTCCGCTTTGTATCTGTTGGTAACGGTGGTTCGTATAATACCAGCTCAGGGAAGGCTGGATACCCTGTACATAATGATCTTTTGTCAGATTGAAAGGAACATAGACTTTCACTTCCGCTTCCACCAGTTTCCGTCCCGGATAATACCCTCCTGTATATAGATACCCATCCGATTCATACCAGTTAATATCCAGCGCATTTCCTCCCACATCCACCATCAGGTCAATCACCGGATACCAACCCATATAGGTAAAAGCCAGTTTACCATGCCAGTCATCATTCCGGTAATAAACACCCGCCTGCGTAATAGCCGTGTTGAGATGGTTTTGGGAAATGACCGTAGCCCCCGGTTTGACAATCGTCGTGAAATCATCCGTACTCAGGTTCACCGCTTCGGTTACATCATAATAGAAAGGCGCCCAGCTATGTACATTGAACAAATGGGACATTTTCCGGTAGGGTTTAGGTTCAAAAGGAACAGGCGTTAAAGCAACCGTATCCATGTTATAGCCTTCCTGTCCGGCCACAGTCTCAGCGAGGGAAAACCGGTAAGGCTCTGAAAAGTCAGCTTTCTGTTCCAGCCACTCTTTCGGAGCCGCAACAGCCACCCGGAAGCCCTGCGACTGATAATCGGCCACCAACAAATCCCCGGAGGGAGTAAGCGCTGGCTGGAACAAACCAAAACGGGCGGAAGTCAATTGATAGACATGCTTCCCTACCGGGTCAAGACGGTAAATATTATTGATGCCATCCAGGCCGGACTCAAACCAGATCATCCCGTCGTTTACAGACAATGAAGTGATATTCGCAGCCCCCGCGGGCAGTAACACCTCCCAGGTACGGGTTGGCAGAAGAAGTCGCTCAATCGACAACCCCTTATCATCAATACACACAGCAACGACCGACTGACTCGTATCAAACGCCAACTCTTTCAGAAAGCGCGAACGCTGTACCGGAAACGTCTGTTGTACTTCTCCCCTTTCCGCATCCACCATAACCACCTCACTGGTGCCATCCGGGTTGTACCGGTAGAGTGCTACCGAAGTTCCGTCCGGGGAAACGGCCGGTGCCAGGTAACGTTCCCCGGGAGTCAGCGTACGGACCCGTCCGGTAGAGAGGTCCAGATACTTCAACACCGAATAGTTTTCATGCGTCCAGCGCAAACCGGATACATGTTCCGTCCAGTAAACCCGGTTCCCTTTCACCTGAATCCGGCTGTTAATATTTCCCAGATAAGAAAGGAATTGTTCACGACCCTCCTGCAAAACCACTAAGGACGACAGATCAGAAAAACTGCTTTTGACCGCTATTACCCGGCCATCGTCCAGGGGTTGCGGATATTGATAAGAGGTATATTGGTTCACAGCCGGTGAAAGCACATTCAACCTGGTAAAAGGAGCCGCCTGTTCAGCCTGCGCTTTCCACTCCTCTTCCAGATACCGGAACGTCTCTTTAAAAAGACCGTGTGTATTTACTCCCGTATAATGTTTCAGGGCACTCGAGAAGGGTGGCAGATGAAGAATCCGGCGTACATAGCGGTCCGTCACTTTCTCCCAGATATCCGCACCATACGCCTGCCGGGCATACGCTGTCATGTCATAGCCCAGTGCATAGAAGCTTCCGGTATAATCTTTATAGGAACCCATAAACCACTTATCGAAAGAGAAGAAATCTCCCGACAACAAACGGGTACGGTAATAGAGGTTAAACTCAGGTAAACGTCCCCGGCCACTATTTGACATAGCCGTTTCAGCTGCTACCGCGTCCCCCTCAAAAAACCAGCGGGGTACTGCAAAGTCCGCCAGGCCCGAAACCTGTTCCCCTCCCAGGTAATAGAGCGGACGAAAGATCCCCCGCATTAAGCGTCCCGTCTGGTACACATGCCGTGACTCATGGATGGCCAGCTGCCGGTCCCAGCTTTGCGCATACAGGTCGGAAGAAGGAGTCGTGACCAATTCCATCCGCCAGGGTGCCCAGGCCACCATCCCATTGGAAAGCATACTACCGGGATGCAACACCACCGGATAACGCCCCTTCACAGGTGGCCCGATCGTCTTGCCCAATGGCGGATACACATTCTCCAGCAACTGCGTATACCGGTAAGCAATGGAATCAATTCCGCGGGGATAAATGATTTTATAATGAGGAGTCGCCACATAGTTCCACTTATAACGGGCAGGATCAGTTCCATAATCCACAAACTGAGCCTGAACAAAAACAGGAAAGAGAAGCAAAAGGGAAACGATTCCCCAACGGTATCTTTGCATAACAGATAGCATAATTAGTATAGAATCCACCACAGGAATCCCCTGTCCGGTACAAAAGTATAAAATAAATCCTAAAAAGCTTCCGCCGCCCTAAAGTACAACAACCGGAATAATAATAATAAAAAATCAAATAGGTTTAGTTCCCCGCGAAGGCGGGGACCGCACCGGAACAAGCAGAAAACACCTTTTTTATATTTAGAAATAGCCACATCTTTTGCGATCCCTGTCTTCGCAGGAAACAGACAGTATTCTAATTTATAGCTCTTTACATCCCTGAAAAATTATCAACCACGACTGATCTACGAATCCGTGGCTTAGTGCCGGAAGTATGTTAGCTATAGCACGGAATTGGAGTTCCGCGCCAGCAGTTGAAAGCCGGCCTTAATCAAATCCGCGCCGGCAGGGATATACACTGAAGACCTATCCTCACAAAAAAAGGATGCACCCTCTTTATAAAAAGGGTGCACCCTCCTGGCGAAAACGATGCACCCGTTTTTTCCCAAAGGGTGCACTCTTTTTGTGTATATTTGTTGACCGCCGGATCTGTAATTCAGTAAGAACAAAATAATTAATTGAGTGACCAACCTGTGTATTCCGGCGCATGAAGCTGTACAACTCAGCGTAACAGCATATAGGAGTTGATGATGCAGCATGTAGGAGCTATTCATTCAGGTTATAGGAGTTGATGATGCAGCATGCAGGAGTTGTTGAATTGAGCTGTACAGCTCAATATCCTCCCGCCACGAATTAAAAGAAGCTACCCGCTTATTAATAGAAGCCGGAGCCCATCCCGAAATCAAACACCAGTAAAGGGTTATAAGTTGCTTCGGGTTTACAACCCGGAGCAGAAACAGTTGGAAGTTTGTAACTTCCATAGCCGTTTTGCGGCTATAAAGATTTTTCAGATACGTAAAGAATTATAAATCAGAATACTGCCTGTTCCGGTGCGGTCCCCGCCTTCGCGAGGAACTAAATTGGGGGAGTCTGTATAAAAACTCAAATAAAAAAGTAATGAACTTACCAATTAATAGTAACCATTTATTTTTGTTTTTTATTCCTGTAAGGAATATTGCAATAGCCCAGAGTAAAGCGAACATAGTGAGCGACACCCTGGGGTAAGATCATCCATTCCCATTTCAACGCTGAAGGCGTTGTACAAAGGATTCCGGGATAGGTGCAACCCATACAGGGGATCCGGCCCCACTGCTGGCGCGGAACTCCGGTTCCGTGCCTTAGTTCCAGGCGTATGTTAGGTATGGCACGGATTCAGAGATCCGCACCAGCAGATGGCCAGCAGATTGGAATATCCAATTCTTAACTTCTTGACTCCTGGACTTCTTAACTCCTGGACTTCCATTCATCAGAAATTCAGCTTCATCATAAAGCGGATACCATGTTTAGGGGTACTGGGATGTTCGAGGTAATTCAGACGGCGGGTGTAATCCAGGCGAATGAATTTAAAGATGTTCTCGATACCCAGGCTATATTCCATATACGGATCTTTTCCCATTGCATACGAGCCCTCGGGGAACAGGAACAGCCCTTCCGCCTCCGGACGTTTCAACGGGTTGTTCTTATCCGTCAGGTTACCATACAACCCGCGGAAAGAAAGTACTTCACGCCATTTTAGTTTTTTCAGTAAAGGGATACGATTAAAGAGTGCCCCGTTCATATAATAAGTCACATCCCAGGAGGCATACTCATCATTCAGGAACTCCATAGCTAACATATTAGAATAGGATTCAGGATAAATCGAATAAGAGAGGTTCGCGTTTGGAATCAGCAATAACGGGTAAGGCACTTCATTCCAGACTTTCCCGGCTTTTCCATACATGTCCAGATACCCCCAGGCCGAAAACCAGAAACGCTTCTGGATCCCAAACTCTGTGCGGTTATAGGTATAATCAGATCCCAACACCCCTTTACCGGCAATCGTATGGCTCAGAGTAAAGACCGGAGCATCCAGCGTAATCGGATACCGGTAGTTACGGGATTGATAAAATTTTTCATTCGGGGCATACCGCAGGCGGATCTCAAACTCCGTCATCTGGTAGTCATTCATCGGGCGGATGGCGCCTTCCGGTTCAATACGGTCAAAGGCTGCATAAGGAGTTGAATACTCTTTATAATTACGCAACACCCCAAAATAAGAAAACCCATTCCAGCTTTCATGCGAATAAGTCAGTTCCGCTTTGCGGAGATAAGTCGCCCGATCGTCCTGATGCCATTTCCAGGCAATAAAGATATTATCCTTATTGGTAAACGCATATTGCTGCCCCAGCTGGTTGATGTCATACAGGTATTCAAACCGGAGCGAATGAACCGGAAACGACTTCCGGTAGTCCTGCTTAGGGATAAAAGAATATTCAGCAATGATGTCATATTTAAGTTTATCATCCCGGGTACCATACGCCAGGTAACCATCCAGGAAGAAACGGTCATTGAATTTCACAGTCGTAGTTCCTCCCACACGGAAACGGTTCCCTTCGATCGCATTCCAGCTATAAGCCGTATTCATCGGCCCAAACTCAAACTTACTCTTTTCTTTATCTTCATTGGTCTGGATATAGCCCGAAGTCAGGATCGTCACAATCTTCTCCGTCACATAGAACAACGGTACCGCACGTAAACGGGCCATCAACCGTTCCACTGTATTGGGATTTCGTTTCTGCGCCTCTTCAGGACGGATTTCCACCCAGAACTCCTCCGGCTTTTTCATAGCGTCATCCACCGTGATGACCGGCTGGCTCTCTTTAAAGATCGCCAGATTAGCAGGTTCTTCAAACGTATGGTTACTATAAGAATTCAAA
This sequence comes from Tannerellaceae bacterium, assembly GCA_021201565.1. Lineage (GTDB taxonomy): Bacteria > Bacteroidota > Bacteroidia > Bacteroidales > Tannerellaceae > UBA4116. The sequence continues at coordinate 4,461 of JAJQES010000522.1, read as the reverse complement.
CGCCGGGCATACATTCCCTTTGACTTGGGAGTGAGTTTAAAGTCTACCTGGATATCATCCTTCGTGATCAGGCGTGTTCCGTCCTCCGTACGCCGGAAAGTCTGCTCAATCGTCATATTGTCCACAAAGTTCAGGTTGATATTCCTGGGCACATTCAGGATCGCCCGCTGAACAAAGAAGGTGGAATCGAGGGTAACAAACAAATGTCCTGTGAATCCCCATGTTTCCGAATTAAAAGGTACAAACCCCAGATCGACCACCTGTTGATTATTAATCTCCAGTGTATCCAGGAGATAATATTTATAAAAGTTAGGTCCCTGTGTGGACAACGGGCTCACAAAGCGGTTCAGGAAAAGGGGGATATCATTCTGGAAAATATTGACTTCCCGGAATACCTCCGTTAATAACTGATGAACCCCGTCCCGGGAGAAGATCTCATCTATCCCGGCCGATTTAGTAGCGTGTACCAACCGCTTTTCGCTTTTCGGGTCCTTCCGGTAATAGACCGTTTCAAACCGTTCCTTTTCCGATATCGGCAACACCGTACGCCCGATATCGAGGGTATCAATAAATTCAGCCAGGAAGTCAAAGCGGCCTGTTTTTGTAGAGTCCGCCCGTTGCTTAGGTTCAAAATCATTCATGGCGAACACCATCCGCTCATACTGGTCGTAGGTAAAATAGGGTTCATTGCGCGGGTCATTGCTTTCACGCGAAGCGATCACATTACGCACAAAGATCACCGCAGGGTTCTCCCGTTTGGAATACCGTTCTTTTCCCGGCCGGATGATCACCTCATCCAGGTCAATACTCGACGGTTGTAGCTTAATACGCAAAGGCATATTCTGTCCCGGTGTAAAAGATACTTTTTGTTCTTCATACCCCAGATACGAAACACGCAAAGAACGGGAAGAGGAATTCGTTTTTATCGTAAAGGCTCCATCATCATCCGTCTGGGCTCCGGTCGTCGTGCCTTCCAGCAACACCGCCGCATAGGCCACCGGTTCATTGGTAACCGCATCGGTCACAATTCCCCGGATCGTGATGTCCTGGCTTCTCGCCACCCATGAAAACCCAATAAAGAGGAGAATATAAACAATCTTATTTGCCATATAAAACTTTTCAGCTGGACATAAATGCCGCAAAATTACAAAAACTTCGGTCACTTTAACAGTGCCCAAACGAATACAAGTTCTCCCTTTTAACTACAATTTGCATAAAAAAGTACCTGTTCACCATTCCCAAACCACCCTTCAGCTTGTCTTTCATTGTTTTATATCCTATTTAAAAAAACATTTACTATCTATCTCTAAAGACGAAGGATGCAGTTAAAAGATTGGAACTGTTTCAGATAATTAACATTTTAACTTTTTTCTTCTCCTGTACAATAAATGTATTCTTTATTCGTCTACCCTAATAGAAACACATTTCAATCACAGAATGCAATATGAAATATATAAAAAGAATCCTGCTCACCGTCCGGTACTTCTTCCGGCATATATGGGTCAGACTCCTGGAAGGGTTAGACCTGGACTGGATCGCAGAAGAGAGACAAAATAGTATCGAAGTATAACTCATGAATAAACAAACAGATGGAAAAATTTCAACAGCCTATTCATTACAAAGAAGAATACAGAGATCGCCGGGAAGATAGGACGGAGAAGGAGGAACTATCCGCTAAACCAGCTGATTTCATCCGGGGCATCATAGAAGCCATCCTCCTCAACTGGCAAAACCCGTAATCCGTGGCGGCAAATACAGTCCCCCTTCACGGCTACGCCCTTTAGATAAAATATCATCTGCTTCGGGTTTGTAACCCGGAGCAGAAACACCTGGAAGTTTATAACTTCCATAGCTGCGTAGCGGCTATACATACAAACAAAATAAATATGCATCTTTCAGCCGCAGAGAAGTTACAAATGGAACATCCCGGTTTATCGGGGCTTCTCATTGTTTCGCTTTCAGGTTGCAAATGGAACATTCCGGTTTATCGGAACCTGAAAGAATGGACTGAGCAAGTCCCCAATTATGCCCTGTCAATTGTCAATTGTCAATTAAAAAAGGGTCACTTCACCTCAAAAAAGATCTTGCGTTGGTGGCCCTGGTCATCCACCAGGGTGAGGAGGTGTTTACCGGGTTCAGGACGGCAATCCATCTGGTGCAGGTCCCTCGTTTCCCCCAGGTACTCCTCATTCAGGTGCCAGTAGATCACCGCTTCGTTCCGGGCATGGGCAGCGGTAAAAATAAACCGTTCTTTTTGTCCGCTCAGCCCGGTAGGCAGAAACAAGATACTATTATGTTCGGGATAAATGATCTCTATCTGCTGGCTCTGCACCGGGTCACACCCCGGGCGGACAGGAGGCAGCGGACGATACTCGATATGGTAATTGCGGTAATAATATTCCTGTGAAGGAGGCAGGATAAACCACGGACGGGTGATGATCTTATCCACCGGTTCGCAGGAGCTATTGACCCGGAACCGTTCATCGGCCGATAAATGGACTAACTGGTGATAGGGACAAACCGCTGTGCCCAAACCGGAGGCCGGGATGTAGACGGAGTCCACCGGTTCACAGATACCGGAAGCTTTATGGCCGCTATACCGGCATACCGCCGTTTTCTCCAACTCATCATAAGGCATATCAAACCAATCTCCACCCGGCAGGAGCGAAAAGAGGTCAAACATAACCGGGGCTGCCGTGGAGACTCCCGTCAATCCGGGCCGGCCCTCACCAGAAGCATTTCCGGCCCATACCCCCACCACATAGCGGGAAGTCGTTCCGATCGCCCAGGCATCCCGGCCGCCGTAACTGGTTCCGGTTTTCCAGGCCACCTTTTTCATAGAAGCAAATTGTTGCCACTCTGCCTCTTCCTCCGGGCGGGTCAATCCGGCCATCGCTTCCAGGGTAAACCACAGGGAGGCGGCCGACAAAAGAGGACGGCTGGTCAGGCGTGGATCGGTTAAAGAAACAACCGGTTCCTCCGGAAGAGCCGGATAAGGAGTCAGCGGATGAAAGTCTGAAGGATCATATAAACCATTATACAGCCGGTAATGGGACAGGGTGCGTGCCATAGAGGCATACATGCCAACCAGGTCCCACAAGGTCCCTTCTGCCCCACCCAGAATGAGGGCAGCCCCATAATGGTCTTCCGGATACCGGAGCGTCGTCATACCCATCCGTTTCAACAGTCCCAGAAAACGTCCGGTATTATACATAGACAGCATACGGACCAACGGCACATTCAGCGACCGTTCGATAGCACGGTAGGCCGGGACAGCCCCATGAAATGTCCGGTTAAAGTTCTGGGGCATAAATCCGTTAATATTAAGAGGGACATCGGAGACTAATGTAGAAGGAAGGATCAATCCGTCATGCAACAGTCCGGCATATAGAAATGGTTTCAGAATACTACCTGTACTCCGGGGGGCCATGATCACATCCACATGGTTTCCCCGGCGCTCTTCGGACATATAGGATACATTCCCGGCATAGGCCAGCACCTCTCCTGTTTCCACATCCGCAATCAGGGCGGCCAGGTTATAGATATGGTTGGAGCTGTTCTGCCGGGCAAACCGGTTGACTATTTCCTGTGTTTGCTGTTGAAGCGGCAACCGGGCGGAAGTCTGAATACGCGTACCCGGTGCGGTCGCAGCCAGACGCTCCAACAGATGGGGTGCGTCATTGGGCAACGGAACCGGTGCCTCCGGGAGTACTTCCATACAAGCCAGTTCAAAGTCCGTTTCATCCAGTACCCCTTTCTCCTTTAACTGCTTCAACAACCGGTCCCGCTTCTGCTTCAACCGGTCCCGGTTCCGTCCGGGATGGATCAGGGCCGGCGCATTCGGTAACACCGCCAGTGTCGCACTTTCAGCCCAGGACAATTCCGGTACACTCCGTCCGAAATAACGCCAGGCAGCCGTCTCCACCCCTACCACATTTCCCCCGAAGGGAGCATGGGATGCATATAAAGCCAGAATCTTTCTTTTACTGTAACGGGTCTCCAGGAACAAAGCCCAATTCACCTCCACCAGCTTCTCATACCAGGTCCGGGGGCGGTTTCCCCGGGCGACCCGTGCCAATTGCATCGTAAGGGTACTCCCTCCGCTGACAATCCGGCCGGACTGCCGGTTCTGCCTGACCGCCCGGAACAAGGCCACCGGGTCGACACCGGGATGATAAAAGAAACGTTTATCTTCAAATGTCACCAGGCAGGTCATAAATTTATCCGGCAATGTATCGGTAGCCGGAAACCGCCATTGTCCGTCAGGTGCGATCCGTGCCCCCAGCAATTGCTGTTCGGCCGAATAAAGCAATGTGGAATAAGGCGTTTCAAAAAGACGGTTAGGTACCGCAACCAGCAGACAGATCCACCAGAACAAACAGGCGAAAAGAATGCTTCCCAGGATCTTTTTCCAGCGACGGTTAAATAGAAGGGTTATCATCTGCTTACTACAGGACATGT
>JAJQES010000391.1 GCA_021201565.1 Tannerellaceae bacterium | reverse complement strand
CCAGGGCGTTGCCCTGGGCTGGGATAGGGCGTCCCTCCGGGACTTTCTGGTCAGAGGGGACCCCGATAAACCGGGATGTTCCATTTGCAATCCCCGACTAACGAGTATTAGAATCTGTGATTCGAAAAATAAATAAATACCGAATAAACCGGGACGTATGTCTTATTAAAGCGGATTAAAAATCCTTATACTCAACAGGCGGGGATTACAAATGGAACATCCCGGTTTATCGGGGTCCCCTTCAACCAACATACTATTTATTCTTAAGCTGACAGCATTGGGCAACGCCTCCACCCAACAGGCAATTACGAAATATTCATAATAAATATTTATTTAAGGTTAAACTTATTACGAAATATTCGTTGTATTATTTTTTATTCTATCTTGCGACAGATTACGCACACATAGTATTAATTTAAAGAAGGAAAATATGAAAAAAGCATGGATTCTTTATCTGGTTACCTGCCTGTTTTGTCTGAGTAGCACGGGTATGAAGGCAAGTGGTAACGATGTGGCAACCGGAAAGCAGGACGATCCGGTTTTGACAGAAGCTGACGAAATGCCTCTATTTCCCGGAGGAGAAGGGGAAATGTTGAAATTTATTTCCCGTAGCATACGCTATCCGGTGGAAGCTGTAAAAGAGAAGAAACAGGGACGCGTCGTGGTATCCTTCATCGTTGAAAAAGATGGAAGTATTACTCATCCCACTGTAAAAAGAGGGATAGACAAGTTACTGGATGAGGAAGCGGTCCGGGTCATAAAAGAGATGCCCAAATGGACGCCGGCCAAACACAATGGAGAGGTCGTAAGGTTAGAATATACCCTCCCTGTCGTGTTCAGAATTTCGTAACCGAAATTCACAACCAACGGAAACCCACATTTTCAGGCACGGACTACATACGTAATCCGTGCTTTTTTTATAAAGGTAAGAACAGACCCGAACAGGATTTCCCATTCACCCACTGATAATTGTCAATTGTCAATTGTCAATTGTCAATTGTTTTTGTACTTTTGTCCGGAATTATACTAAATGATAGCATAATGAATTTATTAGAACTGAGCGAACAGGAAATTTTTAGACGCAATAGTATGGAACAGTTGCGTCAGATGGGAATCGAACCCTATCCCGCTGCCGAATATGTAACCAATGCTTATTCCACAGAGATAAAACAGAATTTCAGGGACGAAGATGAACCTCGTCCCGTCAGTATAGCCGGACGTATCATGAGCCGCCGTATTATGGGGAAAGCCTCTTTTATGGAACTTCAGGATTCGGAGGGTCGTATCCAGGTATATATCTCACGGGACGATATTTGCCCGGGTGAGGATAAAGAATTGTATAACACTGTATTCAAGAAATTACTGGATATCGGCGACTTCGTAGGGATCAAAGGGTATGTATTCCGCACCCAGATGGGGGAAATATCTGTACACGCCCAGGAATTGACCGTGCTGGCCAAGTCATTACGTCCCCTTCCTATTGTAAAAATGAAAGACGGCGTGGTATATGACGGATTCAACGATCCGGAACTGCGCTACCGCCAGCGGTATGTGGACCTGGTGGTAAATGACAAAGTAAAAGATACCTTTATCAAACGGACCAAGATATTTAACTCCATGCGGGAGTTCTTTAACAGCCACGGCTATCTGGAAGTAGATACTCCTGTATTGCAGAGTATTCCCGGAGGAGCCACCGCACGTCCGTTCATCACTCACCATAATGCATTGGACATTCCTTTGTATCTGCGTATTGCGAACGAGCTTTATCTGAAACGACTGATTGTCGGTGGTTTTGAAGGGGTATATGAGTTCAGCCGGAACTTCCGTAACGAGGGGATGGACCGGACCCACAATCCGGAGTTCACCGTCATGGAGATTTATGTGGCTTACAAAGACTACAACTGGATGATGGCTTTCACAGAACAGATGCTTGAAAAGATCTGTCTGGATGTACATGGTACAACCATCGTAAAAACAGGAGATAAAGAAATAGACTTCAAAGCTCCTTATAAACGGATCACGATGACGGATGCCATTAAAGAAAATACAGGTATCGACATCAGTGGTATGGATGAGGATCAATTGCGGGAGGTCTGCAAACAGCTGGGTGTTGAGCAGGATGAAACCATGGGAAAAGGGAAGCTGATCGATGCGATCTTCGGCGATAAGTGTGAAGACACGTATATCCAGCCCACCTTTATTACTGACTATCCGATTGATATGTCACCGCTTACCAAGAAACACCGGGATAATCCGGAACTAACAGAACGTTTCGAGCTGATGATCAACGGGAAAGAGATCGCGAATGCTTATTCGGAACTCAATGACCCGGTTGACCAGCGTATCCGTTTTGAAGAGCAGTTGCGCCTGAGCGAAAAAGGAGATGATGAAGCGATGTTCATTGACCATGACTTCCTTCGCGCACTGGAATATGGTATGCCTCCAACCAGTGGTATGGGAATCGGTATGGACCGCCTGGTAATGTCCCTTACCGGTCAGGAAAGCATCCAGGAAGTCTTGTTCTTCCCGCAGATGCGTCCGGAGAAAACTGCTAAAAAAGACGGCGTGGAGAAATACACCGCCATCGGGGTAGAAGAAGCCTGGGTGCCGGTATTACAGAAAGCCGGCTATTTAACGGTAGAAGCATTGGCTGAAGCGAACCCGAACAAAGTCCGCCAGGAATTGTGCGAGTTGAACAAGAAATATAAGTTAGAATTACAAAATCCCGCAGCCGATACGGTTGAACAATGGATCAGCCAGGCCGGACAACAACAATAAAGCTATGAACCTACCCGGAAAAATCGCGATTATGGGAGGGGGTAGCTGGGCTACTGCCCTGGCAAAGATCGTGCTTTCCACACAGGAAAGTATCAACTGGTATATGCGTAAGCAGGAAAGTATTGAGGAGTTCAAACAACTCAGCCACAATCCCAATTACCTGACCAGTGTCAGATTTGATGTGGATAAGATTACCTTTTATGCGGACATTAACCAGGCCATCAAAGATTCGGATACACTGATCTTTGCGACTCCTTCGCCTTTCCTGAAACAGCATTTAGGAAAAGTGACCACTCCTTTACACGAAAAAGTGATCATTTCGGCGATCAAAGGACTGGTCCCGGAAGAGAATATGCTGGTAACTGATTATTTTGCCCAGAAATATCATGTTCCGATGGAACAGATCGTGGTGATAGGAGGTCCCTGTCACGCGGAAGAGATTGCGCTGGAACGCCTCTCCTACCTGACGCTCGGATGCACCAACCTGGAAAATATGCAGGCGATCAGTGCGGTATTTAAAAATCAATACCTCAACAACTCCTATAATCAGGATGTTACAGGTATTGAGTATGCCTCCGTCCTGAAAAACGTTTATTCCATCGTAGCGGGTATTTGCCACGGTATGAAATACGGGGATAACTTCCAGGCAGTCCTGTTGTGTAACGCCATCGAAGAGATGCGCCGGTTCCTGGCGGTAGTCAATCCGGTAGACCGGGATATTACGGATTCCGTGTACCTGGGCGACCTGCTGGTGACCGCTTACTCCCGTTTCAGCCGTAACCGGATATTTGGTACGATGATCGGCAAAGGATATTCGGTAAAGATCGCGCAACTGGAAATGGAGATGATCGCCGAAGGATATTACGGTACAAAATGTATCCGTGAGATCAACGAACAATACAAGGTGAATATGCCGATTCTGGATGCCCTGTACGAAATCCTGTATGAACGCAAATCACCGATTAAAGAAATACGCAATTTAACAGAAACGTTTAAATGAAAGTAGTTAGTAGTTGGTAGTTAGTAGTACGTTCGTAATACTAACTTAGTAGAAAAAAATATTCTCTACTAAATGAGCAACGCGAGTGTACTACTAACTACCAACTACTAACTACCTAAAAAAATAAATTATGAAACAGATTACTTTGAACATTGACAAAGCGTTGGGCGCTGTCACGAAAGAGCAGGTGTATGCTCAGGAAGCAAAGGCAAATGAATGTCTGGCTACGCTGTATAATGGTACAGGAGCCGGAAATGACTTTCTGGGTTGGTTACACCTTCCTTCTTCTATTACGGATGAAGAATTAACAGATATCGAGAATACGGCGAACCTGCTGCGTAGTAAATGTGAAGTCGTAGTAGCCATCGGTATCGGAGGAAGTTATCTGGGTACAAAAGCGGTAGTGGAAGCATTGAATAACAGCTTCGACTTTTTATTGAAAGACCGCAAAAACCCGGTCCTGCTCTATGCCGGACAGAACATTGGAGAGGATTATCTGTATGAACTTTCTGAGATTCTGAAAGATAAACAATTCGGGATTATCAATATTTCCAAATCAGGGACAACGACTGAACCAGCCCTGGCATTCCGTCTGTTGAAAAAACAACTGGAAGAGGCTGTGGGTAAAGAAGAAGCGAAAAGCCGTATCGTAGCGATTACCGATGCGAAAAAAGGCGCGCTGCGTACACTGGCTGACCAGGAAGGTTACAAAACATTTATTATTCCGGACAATGTGGGAGGCCGTTTCTCTGTACTGACTCCGGTAGGTCTGTTGCCGATCGCTGTCGCAGGAGTTAACATCCGCGACCTGGTGGCCGGAGCGGTTGATATGGAAAAAGCAACCGGAACAGATGTGCCTTTTGCCGATAATATCGCCTCTATTTATGCCGCTACCCGGAATGAGTTATATAAGAGCGGTAAAAAGATTGAAATCCTGGCTAACTTCCATCCGAAACTTCATTACATCGCCGAATGGTGGAAACAACTGTACGGAGAGAGTGAAGGAAAAGACGGAAAAGGTATTTTCCCGGCTTCTGTGGACCTGACGACTGACCTGCACTCGATGGGTCAATGGATCCAGGACGGGGAACGTACCATCTTTGAAACTGTTATTTCGGTTGAAAACCCGGATCATAAAGTAGTGATCGATACAGATAGCGATAACCTGGACGGTCTAAACTTCCTGGCCGGAAAACGAGTAGATGAAGTAAACAAAATGGCAGAACTGGGTACCCAGTTAGCTCACGTAGACGGTGGAGTTCCGAACCTCAAAATAACCTTGCCGGATGTAAGCGCTTATTCAATCGGCCAGTTGTTCTACTTCTTTGAAATCGGTTGCGGCATCAGCGGGTATATGCTGGGCGTAAATCCATTCGACCAACCAGGTGTAGAAGCCTACAAAAAGAATATGTTCGCTCTGCTGGATAAACCCGGATTTGAAAAAGAGAGCGAAGAGATCAAAGCCAGACTATAATGTCTTAATTAGATTAATTGATTATATCCCCGGAGGCTGCATTGTCATGATGCAGCCTTTTTTTCTTATTTCGCTGCTTCCCGGAATAAAGAAAGATCTGTTACCGGTTCTGTGATCAGTTCGGGGATATTAAAAGAACGGGTAAAGGTCTGGTAAAAATCCGGATCTTTCTGAGGAAGGAGAAAGGGTTTTCCGGCTATCCCGGTCTCCGGATCAAATGAGGCGATGTAGGGATAGGCCCACAATCCATCTACCCGTTTACTACTGAATACAATCCAGCGACCGTCCGACGACCAGCTATGATAGCTTTCGGTATGGCTACTATTCAACTCATCCAACGGACGCATTTCGCCGGTAGCCAAATCCACCAGATACAAATCACTTTCCGGGTGCCAGATTGAAAAGGTTCCATACCCGGACATTGTAACCAAAAGATATTTCCCATCCGGAGAAATCCGGGGGAAAGAGACACTTTTTCCTTCAATAGCAGCGGGGATCAGGCATTCCGGCACTCCAAAACTTCTGTGGACCAGATCAAATGCAACACGATAAAGGTCATACCGGATGTCAGGCAAAGGAGTGGAAGCATGGGCTTCGGCCCGGCAAAAATACAGGGTTTTGCCATCGGGACTCCAGTGGGGAAACGTATTCATATATTCTTCCCGGTTGATTTCCGGTTCTGTAATTAATTCTCCCGTCTGAGTATCATACACACATATTTGGGAACCTGTATCGGCCACTTCAACGGCTTTCGGCCCCGTTGAGTGAAAATACTGGCGTGTGTCATTGGAGGACATAGCCAGATAACGCCCCTCCGGGTGCCAGGCTGCATAGGCTCCACTCTGGTTTGGCGCCGGAGGTCTTATCGTGACACGTTGTACCTGGCCACCGGTTTTAATATAAGTTCCCCCTTTCTCACCCCTGATATGCACCATCATCGTCCGGGGGGAATGATTGCAAAACGTATGGCAGTTCATACATCCATATCCAAAGTCTTTATTTTCCAACAGAGGTTGTTCGGTAAAAGAAGACAACTCCCGCTGATAAATCCCCATTTTATTCCAGAGTTCATATCCGGGACGAATCAACCGGTACACCAGATAGGGATCAATGGAGTAAGAAGAAATCCGGTTCTCTACCGGAAGGTACTGTACCCACCCTTTTTCTTTACGTACAAAAATATCCAGCGTCATGACTCCCCCCTGGGTGCCGGCTACCGCTTTTTTCCATTTTGACAAAGGGATCCGGATGTAACCGGAACTGTTTTTTGCAGAATAGACAATCGTATCATCTATCCGGAGCCGGACAAAAAACTGTTCTCCCTCCTCCAGGATCTTACAGGTAGGGGGAGCTATATTAGCCGGGAAAGTAACTCCCTGGTAGTCCGGAAACAAAACAGCCGGACGGTTTTCGGTCCGGTCCGGACTCATCTCTTCCCGGCAACCGGGAAAAAGAAGGATGCCTATACAATATATCCATATCAAGAGCCTGTTCTGCATCTCCTATTCAATGTTTAATGTATTCCCATAGGGACTTTGAAACGACACATAATACCAGTAACTATTCCCGAACTCTGTTTTCAGGCGGGCATGATCACCGGCATTCAATAGGGTACTAAAATGTTGCCTCCGTTTTTTCACAGAAGCTGATATGGTAAAACCAATCTGCGAAAACAGGTCCTCCCCTACCCGTTCCTGATACAAACAAAGAGCCTCTTCATACAACCGGGGCAACCGGGGATCCTCCAACGCGTGTATAGCCGGAAGATATTCAACCAGACGTCCGACCTGGTTGGTCAATAAAAAACAACTCATTAAGTATTCAAAAGCCATCCGGTTAGCGGGATCCCGTTTCAGGACAAACAGCAATTCGGGTGCTAACTGCAGGATATTGGCAAACCGGGTTGGTTCATCCTGTACATGAGGCAATATATAGAGGGGTTCTTTCTTTCCATGAGTGACCAGTTGCTCATAATACATCGCATCCTTTTTGTAAAAAAGGGATTGTTTCAATAAGCGGATAAATTTCAGCGCGACTTCCGGACGGTCGTTCGCAATATTGTAGCGGATCAACCGGGTCAATACCGGTGCCGTTTCCCCGAATACTTCCAGAGACTCGAATGCCCACCGGTGCGCCTCATTCAGATATCCCAAATGCTCATACAGATAATGCCCAAAAAGAGTCAGGCGGGCCTCTCCTCTCCAGGGAAGGTACAAAGATTCCACTCCATACGGTTGGGGAAAATCAAACAACCGCTCTCCCAGTCCACCGGAATGATACAAAGCCAGATTCCGGAAATAGGTCATCAGGGGATGATTTCCCCTGTACCTGCCGGCGATTTGTAAAACTTGTTCCCAGTCTTGTTGCTGAAGGGATTGTTCCGCATCTACCAGCAACCGTTCCCGCATATTGTAATGCCGGACAAACTGAACAAAGGATACCCCGGTATAGAGCAGAAGCATGGATAAAAGAATCCCGGCATGAAACCGCCGGATATAGTGTTTAAACAGATAGGCCGACAAACCGGAAAGGGAAATTAGTCCGCATGTAATAAGCGGATAGAGCCAACCCAATAACCAGATAGTGACCGGAAAATAAACCATAACATATACGCCTTTCCATTTGCCGGGTAAATAAGAGAAGGGTAATAAAAGCAATAAAGCAAAGAGTAAACTCACAGAGTGATAAACCGGAAAATCGACGGACTCATATCGTACTAACAGATAACAGACCGGCAGCAGTCCGGTCAGCAAATAGTCATATCCGTTTACCAGTTTCCGGGAACAAATAGTAACAAGGGCCAAAGAAGAGGATAAGATCAGTGCAAACAAAAAACGTCCAAAATAAGGGAGGTAAAAGAACTGGATAATAAAATCAGCCAATCCCTGTCCGGACATACCGGGTTGCATAAAATAAGCCTGCAGATAGGATGGATTGAACAGAAACAGGGTATGTTGCTCATGGTAGGTAACTACATGAGATAAGGGGTCCAGGAATAGAAAAAACAGGACACCCGTCAGCAATAAATATAATATCCAATAAGCCTGTTTCATGGGTTATTAAGTGAGGATGCATCGCTGCACCCCCACTTCACTCATTATTTGTGTTAATTATATCCGGGGTTTTGTGTCAACGCCGGATTGAGATCCCGCTCTGATTGCGGGATAGGCATTACATAGTTATGATCTTCATACCTACGTGGAGCCAATATGATATTATCTCCTTCATAAAGAATACATATTTTACCTCCGTCTTCATCATCGTCCGGAGCATCGGGATTATCCACGATCTTATATTTAAGTCCCAGAAAAGGAGCATTCATGACTTCTTTCGCTATTCCCCAGCGCCGTATATCCCACATACGCTTATTACCTTCCATTGCAAACTCTACACGCCACTCATTGCGGATACGCTGACGCAGATCATCCTGGGTCCCGCAATAGGTTGGCCTGGAAGGATCTGTTGTTTGCAGCTCCGGCAGACTCACACGCCGGCGCACCCGGTTTACCGCTTCCAGCGCGGTTGCATCCAGGGGACTGATTTCATTCTTCGCCTCCGCATAGGTTAACAGGACTTCTGCAAAACGAATGACATGCCAGTCTTTCCCCATATCCCAACCGGTTGTTTGAGGATCAATCGAAGGATCCAGGTATTTCCCGTTATAATAACCGGTAGCCGTGGCATCCCCATGTTGGGCAATCCCGGTATTTCCGCTGGATTTTAACGGCGCAACTTTAATCGTAATCCCATATCTCTCTTCACCGTCATGCAGGATACAGACTCCACAACGCAGATCCCGGTTTTCAAACGGTTTCTTTTCATTATACAGAGGAGAGGTAGTAATAGGAGCTCCATCAATACATTCAAAGGCGTCTACCAGACTCTGAGTGGGATTCAGTCCACCCCAACCTAATGTCGGGAAGCACCCCCACCCCAACAGGTAATGGGTATTTTCCGGATTGTTAAACTGCCGTACCAGAACCGCTTCGCTACACATCTCCTGGCTTTCCCAGAAAAGTTCCGCATAGCGGCCGGTTCCCTGTGCGTCAAATAATTCATATTCACCGGAATCAATTACGGCTTTAGAAGCATCTGCCGCAACCTGCCAGTCGGCAAAATAGAGGGCAGCACGCGCCTTCATCGCTTGCGCTCCTCCCCGGGTAATCCGTCCATACTTAGAAGCTGGCCATTGTACCGGTAATTTACTGATGGCATACTCAAAATCTTCCATTACTTTATCGTAAATTACATCTTTGGAGGTACGGGTATATCCTTCCATTTCATCCAGGTTCAACGGTTCATCCACATACGGGACATCCCCAAATTCACGGATCAATGTAAAATAGATATAGGCCCGGAAGAAACGGGCTTCCGCAATGGTTTTCTCTTTATCTTCCTGAGGATAATTCTCAATCATATCTATTTTCTGTAAAGCCACATTACAGGCACGGATATACTCATACTCCGATTGCCATCCGAAATCCTGCGGATCATAAATGCCTTCAGCCAGATTGCCGGCAGCCCATTTAATTCCATGCACGGCATTATCAGAATTTATATCCCCATCTATATCTCCGGTATCTCCTCCGGGAAGGATCTTATAAATATTTGCAACAAACATTTCCGCATCCTGCGGGGTTTTCCAGAAACTACCATCCGATAGTTCATCCATGGGATAACGATCCAGGAAATCACTACATGAAGACATTCCCACCCATACAAGTAGCAAAGCGGCTATCAATATATTTTTTTTCATATCAATGCTCATTTATTAAAATGTAACTCTTACTCCAAAAGACACTTTTTTCAGGTTAGGATAATAATTACCCCGGGTACTATTCTGTTCCGGATCCAATCCGTCCAGACCGGAAATAGTGATCAGGTTATCACCTGCCACATAGACATTCAGCCGTTCGATACCCAATGAGTCCGTAATACGTTGTGGGAAATTATATCCCAATGTAATATTTTTCAGACGCATATAGGAGGTATTTTCCAACCAGTACGAGGAGACAGAATAGTTCACCTGTGT
>JAJQES010000399.1 GCA_021201565.1 Tannerellaceae bacterium | reverse complement strand
TCCCATATCCAACCGTATAACGGAAGTTAATCGCTTTCAGAAAGTTTTCTACCTCCCGGTTAATAGCAGCGCCGCCGATGATAATTTCCCCGAAGTTTCCTCCGAAAGAGGTCGTCAGTTTATCGGAAATGGTTTGCAATAGCTTTTTATTGATAACCGGCACTTTGAGAAGCAGTTTCATCATCGGTTTTTCCAGTTCCGGGAATACTTTATTTTTAATGATCTTCTCAATGATCAGCGGAACAGCCAGGATGAGGGTAGGACGTACCCGGGCAAAAGCCTCTGCTATGATTTTGGGACTTGGGGTACGGGTCAGGAAATGTACATGACATCCCCGGTTGAATGAGTTCAGGATTTCAAATGCCAGCCCATACATGTGTGCCATGGGAAGCATACACACAATATTATCTCCCGGTTTTACAAAAGGGACATGGTCAAAAGCAAATTGGGTATTGCTCCACAGGCTCCGGAAAGGCAACATGACCCCTTTTGAGAAGCTGGTAGTACCTGAAGTGTAGTTTAATACTGCCAGTTCGTTGGGCTTTTCTACGTGATATTTGACATCCTCCGGGGTGAAAGAGTGAGGATATCTTTTCCCGAAAAACTCATTGATCCGGTTACACACCATGTGTACATCATTGTTTTTGGCATCAATAACTGAAAAATTATCTAACAGCATAAACAATTTCACATCCGGCATCTTGTTTTCATTCAGATTCTCCCAGTTGCTGGATGCTACCAGTAAGGCTTTGGCTTCTGAGTGATTTACAATATGATGGATGTTGTCCGGTTTAAAATCATGGAGGATCGGAACGACTACGGCTCCATAGGCCAGTGTCCCATAGAAACAGATCGCCCAGTTCGACGAGTTGCGTCCCACCAATGCGACTTTATCTCCTTTTTTGATTCCGGCCTGTTTAAGGATGATATGATATTTGGCAATCCGCCGTGCTACATCTTTGTAATGGTAGGTTTGCCCATTATAATCTGAAAAAGCAGGCAGATCCCAATAGGTTTTAATACAATTTTCTACCAGTCCTAAAAAACGTCCTTCCATCATATCTCAAAAATATTTTTATTCAAAAACAAGTCACTCTTTCTAAAGTTGCAAATATACTCTTTTATTACCCCCCTATCTCTCTAAAGAGAGGACTTTTTTGAAAGATGTTCCTTTAAATGTTCCGGAAGGATAAAAAAAGAAAGAAGAGCGGCCTGACTGCTTGTTTTCTTTAAAAGAAATTCTTATGTTTGTGTAGTTTATACAATCATATACTCCGGGGATGACAAAAGATTACAAACGGCTCTTTAACTGTCTTATCTTCTATCATTGACAGTTGTATTCCTTTCGTTTTCAAAAAGGAAGATGCCATTCTGTTGTAATCTTTTAAACTATTCATACAAACATAATACCATCCTCACCCCAGGATTTAATCTTCTCTTTCAGGGAAGTAGGGGTTATTCCTATGGCAACAATCACAACACCTCAGCGGCAGGCAGGTAGTATCGCTAATTTTGCACCTGCCAGTGAACAACATATTTATGGAATGAATGAGCGTATCAAACAATTACGCAAACAATCAGTAGAAGCCCAACCGTCCCTTAGTATTGAACGGGCATTGATAGAGACCCGGTTTTATAAAGAAAATGAGGGAAAATATCCTATCCCTGTTCTCCGGGCGTTAAATTTTCTGGAAATTTGCAAACAGAAAACAATTTATATAGGGGAAGGGGAGTTAATTGTAGGGGAACGGGGGCCTGCTCCCAAAGCTGTGCCGACATTCCCGGAACTTACCTGTCATACTGTGGAGGATTTGCATGTGCTCAATACCCGTGAGTTGCAACGGTATACTATTTCACAGGAAGATATTGACCGGTATGAGCGGGAAGTGATTCCTTACTGGCAGGGACGTACACAACGTGAACGTATCTTTAACCATGTTCCTGACAGTTGGCGCCGGTTGTACGAGGCGGGACTTTTTACCGAATTTATGGAGCAACGGGCTCCGGGACACACCGCCCTTGACGGAAAGATCTACCAGACAGGTCTGTTGGATCTGAAAAAGAAAATTGCAGATGTCCTGGAAACTCTTGATTTTATTTATGATCCGGAAGCGACCGATAAGCAGGAACAGTTGGAAGCCATGTCTATTTCCTGTGATGCGGCTATTCTCTTTGCTGAACGGCATGCGGATCTTGCTTTAGAACTGGCTGCGAAAGAGACCCATCCGGAACGGGTGGCGGAATTGGAGAAAATCGCAGAAGTTTGCCGATGGGTTCCTGCCCATGCCCCCCGTAACCTCCATGAGGCCATTCAGATGTATTGGTTTATTCATCTGGGAACTATTACGGAGCTCAATGGATGGGATGCGATGAATCCGGGACATTTTGACCAGCACCTGGCTCCTTTCTATGAAAAGGAAATCGCAGCCGGTACACTTACCCGTGACCAGGCCAAAGAACTGATCAGTTGTTTCTGGATCAAAGTCAATAACCATCCGGCTCCCCCTAAAGTGGGAATTACAGCGCGTGAAAGCGGTACTTATAATGATTTTACCAACATAAATCTGGGAGGTGTTAAACCCGATGGCAGTGACGGCGTTAGTGAAGTCTCTTATATTATGCTGGAAGTGATTGAAGAGTTACAAATTCTTCAACCTGGTAGTTCCATCCATATAAGTTCACGTACCCCTGACCGGTTTCTACAGGCAGGCTGCCGTGTGATCCGCCAGGGGCATGGCTATCCTTCCGTATTTAATCCGGATGTCTATATACAGGAATTATTACGGCAGGGCAAAAGTTTACAGGATGCCCGCGAGGGAGGATGTAGCGGTTGTATAGAAGTGGGGGCCTTTGGGAAAGAGGCATATTTGCTGACCGGTTATCTGAATGTCCCTAAGATACTCGAAATAACCCTTACCAATGGAGTAGACCCGGTTACCGGTAAGCAGGTAAGTATCCGGACGGGGGAAGCTACCTCTTTTGACTCCTGGGAGGAGCTGTATCAGGCTTTCTTAAAGCAACTTCATTATATTGTGGATCAGAAGGTGAAGGTGAGTAATTATATTGACCGTATGTTTGCTAAATATGCGCCGGCAACCTTCCTGTCCCTGTTTATAGATGATTGTATTGCCCGGGGAAAAGATTATTACAATGGTGGTCCCCGTTATAATACTTCTTATATCCAATGTACCGGACTGGGAACTGTAACAGATAGTTTTTCTGTCCTGAAACACCATGTGTTTAATAAGCAGACTTTCAGTCTGCGTGAATTGCTGGAGGCTATCGCGGTTGATTTTGCAGGAAAAGAGCCGATGCGGCAATTGATCCTCAACCGTACTCCGTTTTTTGGTAACGACGATGATGCGGCCGACAGGATCGCTGTGCGTATCTACAATGATCTGGTAGATACCATTGATGGTATTCCTAATATTAAAGGAGAATGTTATCATCTCAATATGTTGTCTACGACCTGTCACGTCTATTTTGGTAAGGTGACCGGAGCAACTCCCAATGGGCGTTTGGCAGGAACTACTATTTCAGATGGAACCTCTCCTTCCCATGGGGCTGATACACATGGACCGGCGGCTGTGGTAAAATCGCTGGGTAAACTGGACCAGATAAAGAGTGGGGGTACGCTGTTGAACCAACGTTTTATGCCCTCATTATTGAAACGTGAGGAGGATATCCGTAAACTGGGTTCGCTGATCCGGACTTATTTTGCATTGGGAGGTCATCATATCCAGTTTAATGTAGTGGATACACAAACCCTGTATGCGGCTCAGGAAAAGCCGGAGGATTATCGTGATTTGCTTGTACGTATGGCAGGGTACAGCGATTATTTCAATGATATGAATACAGACCTTCAGGCAGATGTGATCGCACGTACTGAGCAGGAATCATTTTGATCTATGGCCTGTATATTTGACATCAAACGGTATGCTATCCACGATGGGCCGGGCATCCGTATCACTATTTTTTTCAAAGGATGTCCGCTCAGTTGTGTGTGGTGCCATAATCCCGAAGGGATCGCCCGCCAACCACAGAAGATGTATACTCGTAAAAAATGCATTGGTTGCGGGTTTTGTATCCGTTCGTGTGCTGCCGGCGCGTTGACACTTACCTCAGAGGGAATACAAACAGACCTGAAAAAATGTACTGTTTGTGGAGAATGTGCTGCCATCTGTCCGGCTAAAGCTATGGAGATATCCGGTCGTGAGTATAGTATAGAAGAGGTGATGGAGGAGATTCGTAAAGAAACTCTTTTCATGGAACAATCGGGTGGGGGTGTCACTTTTTGTGGGGGAGAACCGCTTATGCAACCTCAGGCTTTGCTTGAACTGCTTCACCAATGTGGAAAAGAGGGAATTCACCGGGTAGTAGATACGACGCTCTATGCTTCACCGGCTATTGTT
This sequence comes from Tannerellaceae bacterium, assembly GCA_021201565.1. Lineage (GTDB taxonomy): Bacteria > Bacteroidota > Bacteroidia > Bacteroidales > Tannerellaceae > UBA4116. The sequence goes on along the minus strand of JAJQES010000399.1, from coordinate 5,885 downwards.
CGCCGTGTAATGGAGCAAACTGATCTTTTTCTGGTAGATCTTAAAATGATGGACCCGGCCCGTCACCGTTTTTACTGTGGGGTTCCTAATGGGCCTGTGCTGGATAACCTGCGTTTGATCGCAGAGGCAGGGAAATCATTTTATATTCGTATTCCTTTGATAAAGGATGTGAATGCTACTCCGGAGAATGTGCACGCAACAGCTTCGTTCTTAGCAGGCCTTCCCTGGAAAGAGAAAAGGGTGGAGTTATTACCTTATCATGACATTGCTATCAATAAACATCAGAAGTTAGGCTCTTCTTATAATCCGGAAGGTTGGACGCTGGCTGCTCCTGAAGAATTTCTTATAGAATCTCTCCGGGAGATATTTCATACGTATAGTCTCGAAACCTGTATGGGATAGAACTAATTGATGGGCCGGACTGTTTATATTGCCTAAACTAAAAGAAAGAAGTTATGAAATATTTAGTAATGATTGCATGTTGTGCCTGGATTTGCGGCTCATGTACACAGAATACCCATACTAATCGTACTGGTAACCAAGCCGATTCATTGACTATTTCTGCTCCGGATACACATACGGCAGAGAATTCGCTGGACTATTGGGGAACCTATCACGGCACTGTCCCTTCAGCCAGTGGGAGCGGGATTGAAACCACTCTTACTCTTCGTAAAGATAAAACTTATACACTGAAAACAGTTTATATAGATAGGGAAGAGGGTAATACATTTGATGAAAAAGGTGATTACACGATTGATGGAAATATCATCACCCTTCATAATCTTTCTGACGGTAATATGTATTATCAGATACAGGAAGACCAGATTGTTCAATTGGACCGTGAACGGAAACCTATTACCGGTTCACTGGCGAAAGACTATATTTTGAAGAAGAAATAATTGCAGAAAGTAACTAAGGGAAAAGGAGTAAGTATGGCACGCATTTTAAATGCGTGCCTTGTTTATTTTGTTTTTATGGAAAAACATCAGGTAAATACCAGCCAGCATGTAAGGGATACTCAAAAGTTGACCCATATTAAAGCGGATTTGGTCTTCAAAAGCGACCTGGTTGATTTTCAGGAATTCAATAAAGAAACGGTAAGTAAAGATATAGGTAAGGGTTAATCCTACGAAAAAGCCGGGGTGTAATGTTCCTTTCTTTTTATTATATATCCATACGTTGATAAAGAATAACAATAAATAGGCCAATGCCTCATACAATTGGGCCGGGTGACGGGGAAGTCCGTCAAGCCGCATAAACTGAAATGCCCAGGGAACTGTGGTTACTTCACCGACAATTTCTGAATTCATCAGATTGCCCAGCCGGATAAAAGCTGCCGTCAGAGGGGCTGCAATGGCAATATAGTCTAATAGTTGCAGCATATTTTGTTTGTGTCTGCGACAAAAAATAAACAGAGCAATGATCACACCGACAGCTCCACCATGGCTGGCCAGCCCCTGATAGCCGGTAACAGTGAATTCTCCGTTCACAAAACGGAAAGGTAAAATCATTTCTAATGGATGATGGAGGTAATAGTCCGGTTCATAGAACAGGCAATGCCCCAAACGGGCACCAATTACGATTCCGAAAAAGACATAATAGAAAAGAGTAAAGAACGTATCATCTGAAAATCCTTTTTCCTGCAGGATACGACGAACATACCAGGCAGCCAGTACAATTCCGAATCCAAATAAGAGGGTGTAATAACGTAGTGAAAAAAAACCGAGGTCAACGATTATAGGGTCGACATTCCATTTAATAAATACTAAATTCATTTTTCTTTTTCCATTTCAATCAGGAGTGATTTTACACATACCTGTGGATAGGCCAGTATAAATTCATCCATAGATACCTTTTCCAGTTTGTCTAATACCGATGAGATCAATCCCGGATAACTTGCTTCTATAATATCCTGAAACATATTCGTAAAGTGGGGTATTAATGTTTCTCCTTTCAGGAAAATTTCTATTAACAGGTAATAACTGTCCGGAGCAATGGATATGATATATTGTTTAAATTCTTTATATTCTTCCGTTTCCAGACAAGCATACATATCACTTGCCAATTCAGGTTTACTACATCTCCCGACCAGAGCTTCCAGGCGGTTGTCAAATCCGGTTTTGTCATCTACGGAAACGGATTTAATTCCTTCAGTTACTTTAGCTCGTATGTCATTAGAGATATAAAAGAGATCCTGGGAGGCCCCCTCATCATCGTTGGTACAGGAAACAGCGAAAAACACTGTAAAGAGTATCAATAAGCTAATGGCAGAAAACAGTGTCTTTTTCATAAGGCTTATTGTTTTAATTAATTATTCTATTTTTATCATTTACTATTTAGCCCAGTATATATAATAAAACGCAAAAATATATAAAATAGTATGAATATCACAAAGTTTTTTAATCTTTTTTTATTCTTCCGGAGAATAAAAAGAAAAAACACCTTTTATTCTTTTTAAACATCTATTCATCCGTAAAAGTTCTGTGGAAGCTTTCTAAGAAAAATACTTTTTCCGGTAATTTCTCCATTATTTATACAATAATATTTACCCGGTATTCGTTTTTATACTAAAGCATATGTAAATTTTAGGGCGTTAATTTGGCTTGATATCTGGTATGTAGCGTTGTGGGATATTCCTCAGGCATTAAAACTTATAAATACAGTAGACACATGCCGGCCCTGAGGAAAAGAAGAAAGGGATCACTCGCGAGAGCAATCCCTTTTGTTTATTGTATTATCTGTTTTATAGTTTATAATGGATATTCTTCAAACGCATACAAAACAGTGGAAAGATAGCGTTCTCCTGTGTCGGGTAGGATGACTACAATGGTTTTGCCTTCGTTTTCCGGTAATAAAGCCAGTTGAGTGGCCGCATAGACCGCTGCTCCTGATGAGATACCGACCAATAATCCTTCTTTAGCAGCCAATTCCCGTCCGGTACGGATCGCATCATCGTTAGCTACCTGAATTACTTCATCCACTACCTGACTGTTATACGTTTTCGGAACAAATCCTGCTCCGATTCCCTGTATTTTGTGAGGTCCCGGATTTCCGCCTGATAATACCGGTGAGTCACTGGGTTCAACCGCCACAATCTTTACACCTGGAATGTGCTCTTTCAATACCTGTCCTACACCACTAATGGTACCACCGGTCCCTACTCCGGCCACAAAAATATCTACCTGGCCATCTGTGTCGCGCAGGATTTCCGGGCCTGTCGTCCGGATGTGTACAGCCGGGTTAGCCGGATTTTCAAATTGTTGCAGAATGATAGCTCCTGGAGTTTCTTCTTTTAATGCCTGTGCTTTGGCAATAGCACCCTTCATTCCTTCTGCTCCCGGTGTTAATACCAGGTTCGCTCCTAACGCTTTCAATAGATTGCGACGTTCCAGACTCATGGTTTCAGGCATTGTCAGAATTAATTTATATCCTTTTGATGCCGATACAAATGCCAGGCCCACTCCGGTATTTCCGCTGGTTGGTTCAATAATCGTTGCCCCGGGTGTGAGGATTCCTTTTTCTTCTGCATCCTCAATCATAGCCAGGGCGATCCGGTCTTTTACACTACCTGCCGGATTAAAGTATTCAACTTTACCGATAACCCGGGCTTTCAATCCTTTACTTGCATTGTAGTTGGATAGTTCCAGCAGAGGAGTATTCCCTACTAAGTCTGTCAGTTTTTTTGCAATCTTAGCCATAACGTATTGTTTTATTTTATTGAATTAATTTGTATCATTTTTGATACAACAAAGATAGAAGGGAAAAGATTCTTACGAAATACCATAAACAGGGTATATTCTAAACTCTTCCTATCCTCCTGTAAACGGATTGGAAAATTCTGGTCATTTTCATTTTACGAAAGGTGAGCGACTTCTTCCAGCCAGAGACTTGAGCTTGCATCACTGGGCATCCGGAAATCACCCCGGGGAGAAAGACTGATGGATCCCACCTTTGGCCCATCCGGCAAACAACTCCGTTTAAATTGTTGATTGAAGAAACGGCGGAAGAATACCTGAAGCCATTTCTTAATGGTTTCCTTGTCATATATATCCCGGAAAGCATGTTGTGCCAGAAAATAAATTTTTGATGGACGGGCCCCAAAGCGTAAAAAATGATAGAGGAAGAAATCATGTAGCTCATACGGACCTACCAGATCTTCGGTAATCTGTGAGATATTTCCCTGTTCATCTGCCGGGATTAGTTCCGGACTGATAGGGGTATCTACTATATCTAATAATATTTCCCGGGTTTGTTTATCCATTTTGTTATGAGCAATCCAGTTTACAAGATACCGGACCAGAGTTTTCGGGACACTTGCATTTACTCCATACATAGACATGTGGTCACCATTGTAGGTAGCCCAGCCCAGAGCCAGTTCGGACAGATCTCCCGTACCAATCACCATCCCGTTTTCTTTATTCGCCACATCCATCAGGATTTGTGTCCGTTCCCGTGCCTGGCTATTCTCAAAGGTTACATCATGTACTGCCGGATCCTGGCCGATATCCTCAAAGTGTTGCATGCATGCTTTAACAATGGAGATTTCGCGGTAAGAAATATCCAATGCCTGCATCAGTCTGATTGAATTGTTGTAAGTACGTCCGGTAGTCCCGAAGCCCGGCATGGTAATACCTACGATCTGTTTTCGGGACATCCCCAGTAAGTCGGCAGTCATCACAGTAATAAGAAGGGCCAGTGTGGAATCCAGACCTCCCGAAATACCAATTACAGCCGTATGGGTATGGGTGTGTTTCAATCGTTTTGCCAGCCCGGCCACCTGGATACTATACACTTCTTCACACCGTTCGTCCAGGGCATTCCCGGAGGGTACAAACGGATGTGGATCGATCCTACGGGTCAGAATCGTTTGACCGGAGTATCCGGGCAGATCAAATGGAATGGTCTTTCGCTTAGCCGGTAAAAGGGTAGAGGCTCCATGCATAAACCCTACATTGACCAGCCGGTCATTTTGCAGACTTGCGATATCGATCTCTCCGATTGTCAGTTGTTCTTCCATTGAGAAACGGGGTGCATCCTGTAGAATGGTTCCATTTTCCGCAATAATACCCCGGCCGGCAAAGACCAGGTCTGTACTTGATTCACCGAATCCGGCAGAAGTATATATATACCCGGCAATACAACGGGCTGATTGTTGTTTTACCAGAGACAGCACGTAGGTATGTTTCCCGATCAGTTCATTACTGGCTGAAATGTTGAACAAAATATTGGCTCCTTCCATAGCCAGCTGACAACTGGGTGGTACCGGTACCCACATGTCTTCGCAGATCTCAATTCCAACTGATACTTCTCCCGATACAAAAGTTAAATGACTGTTGAGCGGATATTCTTTTTCTCCGATCCGGATTGTATCTCCTATCAATTCAGTAGAAGAGGTGAACCATCGCTGTTCCTGAAACTCTTTATAATTGGAGAGGTAAGTCTTCGGAACCACTCCCAATATCTTTCCTTTTTGAAAGACTATAGCCGTGTTGAACAGGCGGTTCTCTGTAACCAATGGCATCCCTACAATAGTTAATAGGGACAGGTCGGCTGTGCGTTCTATCAGATTGAGTAATGCATTTTCTGCCTCCTGTAGTAAAGTTTGCTGGAAAAAGAGGTCCATACAGGTATAAGATGTAATAGCCATTTCAGGAAAGGCCACGATTTGTACTTCCTGTTCTGCTGCTTTTCGCATCAGACCCTCAATCTGAGCGGTATTGTATACACAGTTTGCTACATCAGTAAGTGGTTTAGCCGCCGCCACTCTTACGAATCCGAATTCCATATAATCTATATTTTCTACAAAAATACAATACTACCCGGAATTGTTCCGCAAAAGGGAAAGAAAATAAAAAATCCCTAATAAATTGATGAAAGCATAAAAT
>JAJQES010000315.1 GCA_021201565.1 Tannerellaceae bacterium | reverse complement strand
CTTAACATTTAAAAAAGGAATAAAATAATATGTCAGTAGCACAATCGGATAATTTCAGAAAGGTGACTACCCATCGTTTAATAGAAATGAAACAACGGGGTGAAAAAATATCTATGCTTACCGCATACGATTACTCTATGGCTTCTATTATTGACCAGGCCGGTATGGATGTCATTCTGGTCGGGGATTCTGCCTCGAATGTAATGGCCGGAAATATAACGACTTTACCGATGACTCTTGACCAGATGATTTACCATGGTCAATCGGTCACAAAAGCTGTGAAGCGTGCCTTGGTCGTAGTAGATCTTCCTTTTGGGACCTATCAGGGGAATTCCAAACAGGCGCTTGCTTCGGCGATCCGGGTGATGAAGGAAGCGAATGCGGAGGCGATTAAGCTGGAAGGTGGTGCTGAAATCCGGGAATCCATTGAACGGATCTTGTCTGCCGGTATCCCGGTTATGGGACATTTAGGGCTGACTCCCCAATCAATTAATAAATTTGGAACTTATACGGTCCGGGCACGGGAAGAAGCAGAGGCTCAAAAACTGATTGAAGACGCTCATCTGTTGGAAGAGATCGGATGTTTCGGAATTGTGATTGAGAAGGTACCTGCTAAATTGGCCGGACAGATTGCGTCAGAATTGACAATTCCTATTATTGGTATCGGTGCCGGAGGATATGTGGATGGACAGGTATTGGTCATGCACGATATGTTAGGTATTAATAAAGAGTTCTCACCCCGTTTTCTCCGGCGGTATGCGAATCTGCACGATGAAATTACCAGAGCCGTAAAGGAATATATCGGAGATGTAAAATCACGGGATTTCCCGAACGAGAAGGAACAATATTAATCCATTGAAACATCTTCCCATTTTCCATGGATGAGTTCCCGTGTTGTTTGATAACCGGCTGCTTTCAACAGGTCAAACGCCTCCTTTCTACCATCATTTACAAGATCGGGGAAATGGCAGTCCGAATTAACCAATACGGGAATTTTCATCTCTTTCAGAAGAGGAATGAAGCGGCTGTTTGGATAGGTTTCCTGCTTCCGTTTCATGTTCTTTGTATTGATCTCTACCATTAATCCTTTTTCGGCGATCAGATCCAGGCAGGCTTTGAATGGTTTCAGATACCAATCTTCATCAAAGGAGAAACACTCATACCGGTATCCGTTCATATATACCTTATCTATATGTCCGACAATATCAATGCCACCGGCTTCTACCATCTGCATAGTAGACTCAAAGTAGTGTTTTACCAATAACCGGATATCCCCTTCAAAATATTTATCTACAGAATCCCGGTAGTCAGCGAACCGTCCGTCAATACATACCATGTTCTCTTCAATCAATGTCCCGGAGACAGGCAGGAAATGGATGGAGCCGATCCGGTAGTCTAACGGCATTTCCTGAAAATAAGGGATAGACGGGTTGTAGGTCTGATCCAGGTAATCAATCTCCATACCCAGATAAATTTCCAGTTGTCCGGCGTATTTATCCCGCAAACGGTTGATCTCTGTAATATATTCCGGCAGATCTGCTCCCGACATATTCCAGAATGTTTCAAACGGAAGGGGAGAATGTGAGGAAAAACCGTAGGCACGAAATCCATTGGAAATGGCAAATTTTACAAAATCCTCGGGTGTACTTCGTCCGTCACAGAAATTACAGTGGCTATGGTAATTGCTTAAAATCATTTTTTTGGTAATTAATGAAAAAGGTTATCAGCCGCTATAATCCTAAGAAATGTAGCGACTGATAACCTCTTATTATTGTATAACAGAAAGTTCTTTTCCTACCCGGATGAAAGCGTCAATGGCTTTATCGAGGTGTTCTTTTTCATGTCCGGCCGAAAGTTGAACGCGGATACGTGCCTGCTCTTTCGGAACAACCGGGTAATAAAATCCGGTAACATAAATGCCTTCTTCCTGCATACGGGCTGCAAAATCCTGTGAAAGTTTTGCATCATACAGCATGACTGCACAAATAGCAGATTGGGTAGGCTTGATATCGAAACCGGCAGCAATCATTTTTTTACAGAAATAAGAGACATTCTCCATAAGTTTGGTATGAAGCGCATTGCTCTCTTTCAGGATTCTGAACATTTCCAGACTGGCTCCTACAATAGCCGGAGCTAATGAGTTGGAGAAGAGATAGGGACGGGAGCGCTGACGCAAAATGTCGATAATCTCTTTTTTTCCTGTTGTAAATCCTCCCATGGCACCGCCAAAAGCTTTTCCTAATGTACCGGTGAAGATATCGATCTTTCCGTACACATCAAATTGTTCTGCGACCCCATGACCGGTTGGCCCTGCCACCCCTGCGGAATGAGACTCATCTACCATAACGAGTGCATCATATTTTTCAGCCAGTTCACAGATCTTATCCATAGGAGCCACATTCCCATCCATAGAGAATACGCCATCTGTCGCAATGATCCGGAAACGTTGCGCCTGTGCTTCCTGTAAACAACGTTCCAGATCTGCCATGTCGGCATTCGCATAGCGGTATCGTTTGGCTTTACAGAGACGTACTCCGTCTATAATAGATGCATGATTAAGCGCATCTGATATGATTGCGTCCTGTTCGGAAAGAAGCGGTTCAAATAATCCTCCGTTCGCATCAAAACAGGCTGCGTACAGGATCGTGTCTTCTGTTTTGAAATAATCGGAGATCGCAGCTTCCAGTTGTTTGTGCAGATCCTGGGTACCACAGATAAAACGGACGGAAGACATGCCGTAACCGTGTGTATCCATTGTTTTTTTTGCTGCTTCAATCAGGCGGGAATTATCGGATAATCCCAGATAATTGTTGGCGCAGAAGTTGAGAACATCTTCCCCGTTATTGACCTGGATAGAGGCTTTTTGCGGAGTGGTGATGATCCGTTCTCTTTTGTATAATCCGGCTGCTTCTATATCAGCCAGTTCCTGCGTAAGGAACTCTTTCATTTTTCCGTACATATTTCTTTGTGTTTTGTTTGGTACACAAAGGTCATATTTTTTTGAATACCGGAATACTTTTTTAAGTAAAAAATGGAAAAGGGATTATTCTATAAAAAAGAATCATGGAGACCTGGATTCCAAAAGAAGAATCCTGTCCCCATGGTTTGACATATTTTACAACCGGAGTAGCTTAGAATTTATATTGCAGGCGTAATGTGAAGACGTCTGTTTTTTTGTCCCGTATACTGCTCAGGTGTTCGCTTTTTTCGTAGTTGTTGAATTCATAATAAGCCTGTACGCGAACGTTCTTATAGGCATTCCATAATAAACCAACTCCCCAGGTGTTTTGAGAAAGGTCGGCAGAACTGGTGTTGCTTCCGCTTTTTCCTACTTCGTTTCCGGATATTTTGCTGTTCGGATCGTACCAGTCGAATTTTACGACAGCTGCTAAAGGAGAACGTCCCAAATCCTGAACAAACATTACATATCCCCCGCTGAAATTACGGATGTAAGTAGGAGCAGTAGGGAGCGCGTCACTGTTCGGGCTTTTTGTGGAAGAAGCTGTCCCTGGCTGTTTACCAAACAAATATTCCACAGTAAGTTTTGTCTCACCCATCGCTGTACTTTTGTGGGCTATCTCTCCATCCACTCCGAAATATTGGCGTTTAGCACTTTTACCAATGTTTGCTTCATTGTCATCTACAACAAAATTTTTATCTTTCATTGTATATACTTCTGAATTTCCCTGGTATACACCTCCTAAATAGGTTGAAATTCCAATACCATAGATGGTGTTTTTGTTGATTTTATTATCAATACGTAATTGTCCGATGAAATCTTTCCGGTTGTCTGTCTCCTTCTTAATACCATTCCCGGCAAAGAAACCTCCCTGGAATTTTAGTGCATGTAGTGCTGATTCTTTGGAAGGTTGCAGGATTAGCATAGCACCCAGGTCACGTTCGTCCGGAAATAATGTCTGGAAAATAGTAGAACGTTCCGGAGATTCGCGGCGAGAGGAGGAATACCCAATTTCATATCCGAAAGGACGGTCAAAAATACCGGCACGCAGCGCACTGGTTTTAAACCAGGGATCTTTAATATTCAGGTATGCATCTTTAAAGCCTACTCCTTTTTCTGTTACATCCAGTTGGAATACCGCTGAGGTAATGCCTTCTTCATAAGTGAATTTAATGCGTCCGCGGCGGATACCGATCCGGTTAAAGGAGTGATCGGAATCATGGTTGCCGGAACCCACCTTTAAAGAAGCATCTTTTTGTCCGCTTTGAAGTTGTCCCTGTATATAACCGGACACTTTGAATTTGCTTAATGTCTTTACGGTCTTTTCCAGTGCATCGGTTTTTTCCTGGAGTTCTTGAATGTCGCTCGTGTTAGTGTTCTGTGCAAGGGAGGGAATAGTAACTAAAGTTACCAAACACAAAATGAATAGTTGTAATTTCATTTTCATAATTTCAATAAATTCGTTAATTGATCTGTTTGTTGTTAATTACGGAGGAAAAATTACATCTGTCTATCCTGAAAGCTGTTAAGACCAAAAGAAGACTCTGTGAAGGTTTGGTTACACATATATTACAAAGATGTTACATCTCTGAATTGTTAATTGTGCATTGTTATTGTCCATTATTCTTTTGTACCTTTGTGCTTCTATGGAAAAGCAGGTAGTGGACTATTTGGATCAGTTAAATGACAGTCAGCGACAAGCTGTTGAATATTGTGACGGACCGGAACTGGTAATTGCCGGAGCCGGATCGGGTAAAACACGGGTGTTGACTTATAAAATCGCTTATCTGTTGGATCAGGGATATCCTCCTCAGAGTATCCTGGCATTGACATTTACCAATAAAGCCGCCCGTGAAATGAAAGAACGGATTGCTTCGGTGACGGACCCCCGTCTTGCCCGCCGTTTATGGATGGGAACTTTCCATTCTATTTTCTCCCGTATTCTTCGTTCGGAGGCTTCCCGTATTGGTTATACATCCAACTTTACCATTTACGATACTTCGGATTCCAAAAATCTGATCCGGTCTATTATTAAGGAGATGCAACTGGATGATAAGGTGTATAAACCGGGTATGGTGATGAATCGTATATCCAACGCTAAAAATGTCCTGATTACCTGGCAGAATTATGAACACAATAAAGATTTAATGCAATGGGATATCAATGCAAAGGTTCCATTATTGCATGAACTATACAGACGGTACCAGACGCGTTGTATTCAGTCTGACGCCATGGATTTTGATGATCTGTTGTTGCAGACCAATGTGTTGTTCCGTGATTATCCGGAAGTATTGGATAAATACCGTAACTTTTTCCGTTATATTCTGGTGGACGAGTATCAGGATACCAATTTTTCACAACATCTGATTGTGCAGAAACTGGCAGAAATACATAAACGGATTTGTGTAGTAGGAGATGACGCACAAAGTATTTACTCATTCCGGGGAGCAAATATTGATAATATTCTTCAGTTCCAGCATATTTATCCGGACTGTAAGGTGTTTAAACTGGAACGGAATTACCGTTCTACACAAAATATCGTGAATGCGGCGAATAGCCTGATCCATAAAAATAAAAAACAGATCCATAAACAGGTCTATTCTGAAAAGGAACCGGGCAATAAACTTTTTTTAGCGGAAACCTATTCAGACTATGAGGAAGGATATACTGTGGCTTCTAAGATCGGAGAAATGCGTCTGGCTAATAGGGGGTATTCTTATGCTGATTTTGCCGTGTTGTATCGAACCAATGCGCAATCGCGTGTTTTAGAAGAAGCTCTTCGCAAAAAGAATATACCTTATAAAATATATGGTGGACTGTCATTCTATCAACGGAAAGAGATTAAAGATGTGATCGCTTATCTGCGCATGATCGTGAATCCGCATGATGAAGAGGCTTTAAAACGAGTGATCAATTATCCGGCGCGTGGAATTGGGAATACTACTCTACAAAAGATTATTACCAGTTCCTTAGAAAATGCGGTAAGTGCATGGGAGGTTATTAATCATCCGGAGCAGTATGCTCTTCCTGTTCATAGTGGAACTGCTAAAAAGATCGGTGTTTTCCGGGAGTTGATCCTTCATTTCCGGGAATTGAACGAAACATTACCGGCAGATGAAATGGTAAAAACAGTTCTGAAAGAGAGTGGTATTATTCATGATCTGGTAGACGACCGGTCGGTGGAAGGAATCAGTAAATATGAGAATTTACAGGAATTATTGACGGGAATTACAGAATTTGTGCAGATACGCCGGGAAGAGGGCGAAGAGGTGACATTGGCTGATTTTCTTTCGGAAGTTTCTCTCCTGACAGACCAGGATAATGATAAAGATGAGAAAGCAAATAAAGTAACACTGATGACAGTCCATGCAGCCAAAGGTCTTGAATTTACGAATGTCTTTGTGGTTGGGATGGAGGAGGACCTTTTTCCTTCTATGATGTCTAAAGATAGCGCACGTGCGCTTGAAGAGGAGAGACGTCTGTTTTATGTGGCTCTTACCCGGGCTGAAGAAAATTGTGTGATTACATATGCTAAAAGCCGTTTCCGGAATGGAAAAAGTATGATCTGTTCTCCCAGTCGTTTCCTGCAGGATATTGATGAGCAGTATATGAAGTTCCCTTCTGATTTGCCGGAAAGAGAAGCGACACCGGCTTTTCGTTCGCCGATGCAGCACTCCAAACCAACCTGGCAACCTGCGGAAAGCACTCCACCTCAACCAAATGCTTCCCGGCAAACACGGCCGCTTACCCGTATGGCGAATGCTATAAATAATACGACACCTTCGCCGGGAGATGATCTGTCCGGCCTGACAGTAGGAGCCAGAGTGGAGCATAAGCAATTCGGGTTAGGTGAAGTGGTCGGCATAGAAGGGAGTGGCAACAATACAAAAGCTACTATCGAATTTCAACATGTGGGAAAAAAGAACCTGTTGCTAAAATATGCCCGCTTAACGATTATAGATTAATAATTGACAAAGCACAAGTGACAATTGCAAAATGTTTAGCAAACATTTTACGCAGGTGTTTGTTTTGCCTACATATAATTAAAGTATGTAGGATTATGAAAAAGTTAATAGGCCTGTTGTTTTTTAGCGGATTGATATGTGCTTGTTCCGGTTCGGATGACAATGACACAGATGAGCCGGTTGTTATCCGGGTGACCAGTACAATAGTTTCCCAATCAGAAGAAGGACTTCAAAATACACAAATAGAAACAGCTCAACGATTGAGCTTTTTTGTAACCCAGGCAACTACTCCCGAAGTTGTGCGCTATGATAATGTACCTATCCAGGGGGATGGAGCCGGGAATTTTAGCTTTACCAACTCTATTAATTATCCTTCGCAGGATGAGACGTGGGATTTTATTGCAGTGAATCCATACGAACCGGCAGCCAGTATGTCGGACATTACGGAATATACGGTAAAGACTGATCAAACAGTGCTTAGCGGTTACCAGGATTCGGATCTGTTATATGGTAAAACAGAGAATGTCTCCCGGACAGGTGATCCGGTGAATATTGAATTCAAACATAAATTATCAAGATTACATTTTGTGCTTAAACAAGGCGCTTCTCTTCCTTTGTCTCAGCTTACCTCTTTGCAGCTTCAGAATATCTATATGAGTGTAAATATGGATTTGAGGAATGGTGAAATTACCACCATTGCAGATGAATTCGGAACCATAGAGGCATACGGCGCGAAAGGTAGTTCACTAAGCACACTGGATGGAATACAGGCTGTGATTGTTCCTCAGGTCTTTATCGCAGATTATGAGGGTGGTAAAACCTTCTTTCAGGTAACCATCGGAGATCAGGTCTTTGATTATACACCCGCACAGAATATTACCTTTATGGAAGGACAGTGTTATACCTATATTATTACGGTAATGGATGAAGTTATTCATGTAACCTCCTCTCCAATCCCCTAAGAGGGACGGAGAGGACGGGAAGATCAGAACTCTATAAACTTATATCCTTCCTCTTCTCCGGTTATAATCTTTCCCATTCCCGGAAAAGCGATATGCATGCCGGCAATAGGAATACGATAGTCTTTTACGTATTTCAGAATTGCTTCACGTGATTCGATAGCAAGTTCCGGATTTACATCGTACGTGACTGCTATTTCAGGGTAAGGCATCTGTATGGCCATCGCATGTGTCAGGTCTCCCCAGACCAGAAACCGGGAATTTCCTGATTCCAGTAAATAGACTGTGTGCCCGGGTGTATGTCCATAAGCCGCGATAGGTTTAATACCCGGTAATATTTCCATGGTAATATCCTCTAACTTATTAGGCTCAAACAGATGAAGCCGGTTACCATATTGACGGATTACATTTCGTGCATTTGTAAAACTCATCCGGCTGTTTTCCGGAACCTGGTACATCTCATCATCGCTCATCCAGTAATCGTGTTCCGGTTGAGGAATATAAAGCTGTACGGAAGGGAACATAACTTCTCCATTCTGGATGAGGCCTCCGATATGGTCACCATGCATGTGGGTAATCAGGATCACATCAATATCACCGGGTTGTAATCCCACTGATTTTAAGTTTTCAAACAGTTTGATTCCTAATCCGGTATCTATCAGAATATTTTTCCCTTTACCCTGTACTACGAATGCATTCATAGCATTTGGGAAAGTACCTCCGGGAACATACTTTGCTAACATTTCCGGAGTGGTCCCGATCAGAATACCGGGAGAGGCATTTTGTTGGGCTTCTGATAACAGAATGATTTTAAATTCTCCCGATTGATAACTGTAAATGTCCATACTTTTCTGTGATTTGACAGATAGGGTTCCACAAAGGAAAAGAGATAGTAATAGAATTAAATTCTTCATAATTATTAATTTATTATAATAACAATTGAACACCCTAATAGGTTAAAAAAATAATTTTCTGCCCGGAGTGCCTTGTAAACAGAGTAGTAAAGATAAAAATAAATTCTTTTATTGAATTTCCACAAAGGATATTTCAGTCTTATTTGTTACCCTCTTTAAGCGATGAGGTTTATTGTTGCTTCCTTGAAATATTGTACCTTTGTATCTTCAAATTATCAAATCATCAATGAAAAAAATCTGTCTTAAAGACAAAGAGTTTGAATTGTTTATTCCGGAAAAGGAAGTGTTGGCAGCTATTGAACGAATAGCCGTAGAGATAAAAAGAGACATGGATGGTAAAAATCCTCTTTTTGTCGGAGTGTTGAATGGTGCGTTTATGTTTATAGCTGATTTAATGCGACGGCTGGACGGTTCGTATGAACTTACATTTGCCCGTTATTCCTCTTACCGGGGAACCAGTTCAACCGGAACGGTCAAAGAGATTCTGCCACTTCATCCTACTGATGTGGAAGGTAGAACTGTGATTCTCCTGGAAGATATTGTGGATTCGGGTTTTACGATGTCATACGTGATGAGTAAACTGCGTGAACAGGGTGCTGCAGAGGTGAAGCTGGCTACTATGTTATTTAAGCCGGATGCTTTAAAGTGTGATTTGAAGCCTGATTATGTAGGAATTGAAATTCCCAATGAATTCATTGTCGGTTATGGGCTTGATTACGATGAAATGGGGCGTGCCTACCGGGATATTTATAAGATTGTAGAATGAGAAGTTAAGACGTAAGAAGGACAGAAGTTAAGAATGTAAATAGGGATTCTTATTTCCTGGATTTCTTACTTACTAAATGAAATATTAACAAACTTGAATATGTTGAACATTGTTATTTTTGGAGCTCCCGGATCAGGAAAAGGGACTCAGAGTGAGTTGATTATTAAGGAATATGATTTGGCTCACATCTCTACCGGTGATGTATTGCGTGCTGAGATTAAAAATGGAACGGAACTGGGTAAAACGGCTGCCGCTTATATAGAAAAGGGTCAGTTAGTACCGGATCAATTGATCATTGATATGCTGGCAGGTGTTCTGGATAGTAAGAAAGAGGCTAAAGGTGTGATCTTTGACGGATTTCCCCGTACCATCCCACAGGCAGAAGCCTTGAAAGTTATGTTGAATGAGCGTGGAACTGATATTACTGTCATGTTGAGCCTTGAAGTAGAAGAGGAAGAGTTGATCAACCGGCTGCTGGAAAGAGGAAAAGTATCCGGACGTTCGGACGATAATCTGGAAACCATCCAGTCACGCCTTGTGGAGTACCGGGAAAAGACAGCTCCTTTAGCGGATTATTATATTCAGGAAGGTAAATATGTAGCCATCAAAGGTATGGGTACTATTGATGAGATCTTTGCCTCTATTAAAGAGGTGATTGATGCAAGAAAGTAATTTTTTAAAAGTAGTTAGTAGTTAGTAGTTAGTAGTACGTTCGCTATGCTCACTTGGTAGAAATATAAGAT
>JAJQES010000167.1 GCA_021201565.1 Tannerellaceae bacterium | reverse complement strand
ATTTAACCTGATTTATTAACAGCTTTATTCTTTAAACAAAAACAGAAAGATGGAAGAAGAACATGTAGAACAAATGGATGTAACAACCCATGCCACCCCGGAAAAAGAATTGCATTCCCTTTCAGCTATTGACCTGGCAGCTTTTTTAGGAACCCCTATTGCGTCCGGCTGGCTGATGAAAGAGAATTATAGAGCCATGGGGGAGCCGGAAGAAGGGAAAAAGGTCTTGATTCTGGGAATCGTTTCCACTATATTGACACTTGCGTGTGTTCTTGCTTTACCGGAAGAGATTGTTGAGAATATACCCAATTCACTGATTCCACTGATTTATACAATTGGAGTGCATATCTGGGCAAAAAGGGTGCAGGGAGAAGTATTGAAGCATCATTATAATTTCTATTCCAGGTGGCGTGCTGCCGGTATAGGGATTTTATGCAGTATAGTCCTGTTTATAGGAGCGATTCTGATTATAGTGGGTCTGGATGCCCTTGGGATTGTAGAACTTTAAGGTATAATTGATAATAGATATGAAGCGAATTATTGAGGTATGTGCGAATTCCGCGCAGAGTTGTGTGGAGGCTGAGGCCGGTGGGGCTTACCGGGTAGAGTTATGTGCGGCTATCCCGGAAGGAGGAACGACTCCCAGTTATGGAGAGATTCGTATGGCTCAGGCGCTTACTTCAAATCTGAAAATTCATGTTATTATCCGTCCCCGGGGAGGGGATTTTCTCTATTCACCGGCAGAGGTGGAAACTATGCTGTATGATATACAGCTGGCTAAAGAGCTGGGGGTTGATGGAGTGGTAGTCGGTTGTCTGACTGCGGAAGGAGAAATAGACCAGCCGCTTTTGCGACGCCTGGTGGAAGCGGCTAAGCCGTTGTCCGTTACTTTTCACCGGGCATTTGATGTGTGCCGTGATCCTTATACAGCCCTGAAACAGATCATTGCGGCGGGATGTGACCGGATTCTGACCTCCGGCCAGCAACCCGACGCAGTGAAAGGTATTCCGTTGATCGCGGAACTGGTTAAACAGGCCGGTGACCGGATCATCATTATGCCGGGATGTGGCGTGCGGGAAGATAATATTGCAGTGATAGAAGCCGCCACCGGTGCACGCGAATTCCATACTTCCGCCCGTTCGGTGGTCTATAGCCGGATGGTGTACCGGAATGAACAGGTACCTATGGGAAGCAGTGCGGTAACATCCGAATTTGAGCGTGTGGAGACGGACCGCGACAAAGTACGCCGGTTTGTATATGGACAATAATAATAACCCTTTGACACTTTTGAAGGAGCTTTAACAGGTGATATTTGTCTATATGGCCGGATTTTAGTAAATTTGTTATTATTCATCAACACCTTGATAGTGGGTAACCGGGGAAGCCGGATAAAAGGAAAGAAGCCGGTTATCCATTGTCAATCTATATAAATAAGAATATGATAACAAAAAGATTGTATAGGTCGACATCTGATAAAATGCTGGGAGGCGTTTGCGGTGGTATCGCAAAATATTTCGGACTTGACCCTACGCTGGTGCGCCTGGGTTATATAGCCCTCACCTTTTTCACCGTATTTTCAGGCATTCCGGCCTATCTGGTTATGTGGATTGTAATACCTAAAGAACCATTAGCTATCGAATGAAATTTGAATTAAGTTCACCTTTTAAGCCGACCGGCGACCAGCCGGAGGCGATTGCCGCGTTGACCGATGGGCTCAATAGCGGTGTACCTTACCAGACATTATTGGGAGTAACAGGTTCAGGTAAAACGTTTACGATTGCGAATGTGATCAAAAATGTACAACGTCCTACTCTTATTATGAGTCATAATAAGACCTTAGCCGCACAGTTGTACAGTGAGTTTAAAACCTTTTTTCCGAATAATGCGGTCGAGTACTTTGTCTCTTATTATGATTATTATCAGCCGGAAGCGTATCTTCCGGGTTCGGATACATACATTGAAAAAGATCTCCAGATCAACGAGGAGATTGATAAACTCCGGTTGCGGGCTACAGCTTCGCTGCTTTCCGGCCGGAAGGATGTGATTGTGGTTTCTTCGGTTTCCTGTCTCTATGGGATGGCAGATCCGACTGCCTTTGCGGAAAAGGTCACCAAAGTCCGCCGGGGGATGCAGATCGAACGGGACCGGTTGTTACGTCGTTTTGTGGAGGCATTGTATGTGAACGATAAAATGGAATTTAAAAGCGGGACGTTCCGCGTAAATGGAGATACGGTTGATATTTTTCCGGCTATCGAGACCTTTGACGGAGTAGCCTACCGGATTGAGTTCTGGGGGGATGAAGTGGAGCGGATTGCTTCTTTTGAGCCGCTTTCAGGTAGGGAAATTGCTGAATTGGATGAATTGAATATTTATCCGACTAATCTGTTTGTTACTACACAGGAACGGATAAACCAGGCGATCGGCCAGATTGATGTGGATCTGGGAACCCAGGTAAATTTCCTGAATGAGATCGGAAAACCGTATGAAGCCAAACGATTGTATGAACGTACCACTTTTGACCTGGAAATGATCCGGGAACTGGGACATTGTTCCGGTATTGAAAACTATTCCCGCTATTTTGACGGTCGCCAGGCCGGGGAACGTCCCTATTGTTTGCTGGACTATTTCCCGGATGATTTCCTGTTGGTAGTGGATGAGAGTCATGTGACTATTCCCCAGGTACGGGCTATGTACGGAGGAGATTATTCCCGTAAGTTTAATCTGGTGGAGTACGGATTCCGTTTACCGGCCGCCATGGACAACCGTCCGTTGAAATTTGAAGAGTTTGAAGCCTTGACTCCTACAGCCATTTATGTGAGTGCCACTCCGGCTGATTATGAACTCATCAAGAGTGAAGGGGTGGTGGTGGACCAGGTGATCCGGCCAACCGGCTTGCTGGATCCGATCATTGATGTGCGTCCCACACTGAACCAGATTGATGACCTGATGGAAGAGATCACTCTCCGCTCAGCAGCTGATGAACGGGTGTTGGTAACGACACTAACCAAACGGATGGCCGAAGAGTTGACGTCCTATCTGACCCGTATGGGTATCCGGTGTAACTATATTCATAGTGATGTGGATACGCTGGAACGTATACAGATTATGGATGACCTGCGAAGTGGCCTGTTTGACGTGTTGATAGGGGTGAATCTGCTGCGTGAAGGACTGGACCTGCCGGAGGTATCTCTGGTAGCTGTACTGGATGCGGATAAAGAAGGGTTCCTGCGTTCACACCGTTCGCTTACCCAGACAGCCGGACGTGCCGCGCGTAATGTGAACGGACGTGTGATTTTTTATGCTGATAAGATTACAGCGAGTATGCGGTTGACGATGGATGAAACGAATCGCCGGCGGGAGAAACAGTTGGCTTACAATGAGAAGCATGGAATTACTCCACGCCAGGTTATTAAAGCCAGTAAATCATTGGTGGCAGAGAAGCAGAGACTGGCCGAAGAATATGCTTACCAGGAACCGGACATCTCATTGGCAGCTGACCCGGTGGTGCAGTATATGACCCGTCCGCAACTGGAAAAGGCGATCGAAAAGACCAAAAAGCAGATGGCGGAAGCCGCGCGTAAACTGGAATTTGTGGAGGCAGCCCAATACCGGGATGAGTTAATCAAATTACAGGAACTTTTCACTGCCAAATTTGCTCCGGCACAATAGTTAATACAAAAGGGAATTGAATTATTCCTTTCAGGGACTAGGTTACAAAATTCAACTAACTGATTGGAGTCATTGTTAAACAAAAAACCAATAGACTAAAATATAGTGAAACTAATATATACTAATTGTCAATTATCAATGGTCCATTGTCCATTCAAAAAGGTTCTTTTCCTCTGTCTGGTAGTTTTCCTGGCACAGAACTCCTTGCCGGCGCGGAACACCAATCCGGTACAGGTAGATTATACTCCGGAAGATCAGGCGATCTTTGAGCGGTATGTTTATTATATAACTCCGTACAGGAACTTGCCTTTGAATGAGGTGATCATTCAGTCCGGGAAATTTTTTCTGGATGTGCCCTATGTAGCGGCTACCCTGGAAAAAGAGCCGGAGCGGTTGGTGGTAAATTTGCGGGAACTGGATTGTACTACTTTTGTGGAAACAGTTCTTGCTTTGTCGCGTGCTGCGAAAGGAGAAGAGTTGACATTTGACTCTTTTCAGGAACATCTGCAACAGATCCGTTACAGGAATGGGGTAATAGATGGATATACCAGCCGCCTGCATTATATGACAGACTGGATTGAGGATAATACCCGGTTGGGCATTGTGGAAGATGTGACCGGTGAGTTGGGAGGAAAACCCTTTACACCGTCTTTGTCTTTTATGTCGTCCCATCCGGAAAGTTATAAACCTCTGGTATCTGATCCGGGCCTGGTCCGGGATATGCGGCAGATAGAGAAAAGAATCAATGAAAGTTCCCACTCCTGGTATTACATACCCAAACAGGAAGCGGCTCAACATTTAACAGGTTTGCAAAACGGGGATATCGTCATGTTTACTACCCGTATTGCCGGGCTGGATGTAACCCACCTCGGATTCATTTACCGGGAAGGAGATAAAGTAACTTTTATCCATGCTTCGACAGGAGCTAAAAAGGTCGTGATCAATGAAGCTCCTTTAACTGAATACATGACCCGTATCAAAAGCAATACGGGCATGATGATTGTGCGTCCTTCTTATCCGGCTATGTAATAAAGATAGTCGTTGAAAAAGGGAACCCGCTGTACATAACAGTGTATTGATGTATACCTTCCGGCTTGTCGGACCAGATAGTAGTTACTTTCACGGGTATATCGCTGATATTTCACTGTATTATCCCGGCCTATTCCGGTGAGTTTTAACTCTACTGTGTAATAGGCGTGCATCTCTTCGGACTCAAATTCAATAAAGTCTTCCGGAATATCCAATATACCTTCATCTACACCAATTGTATACAGATTATTGATCTGCACAAATTTGTACATCCCACCGTAGTAATCTACCAGTAGAAATGTATCCGTAAGTGTATCATATTTATCCATTTCGTCAGCTTCTGCCTGACATGAAAATAAAAGGATAACGAATAATGAAAAAACAAGCGTTTTAGTTTTCATCTCTGCGTGCGTTTAAGTAATAAATAATTTTGGCTATCTATTATAAAAACGGATGGTATTGGCCGTTTGTTATAAACGGTGTGTTAAATAAATGTATTTATTGCGTAATAGTATTTAATGAAAAAACAGTCCTGGGTGTATAGGTAGACAGAATACTGTATGTAGCTAAAGAAAAAGGAGGGTCCGGTCAGAGTTCGTAGGCAAATTTGAAGCCAATGCTTTGGTATTCAAGTTTATTGAATCCGGCAAAAACAGCCACATTAAATATATGATTCCCTATGCCGTATCCTATTTCTGAATAACTCTTTAATACGGGTGTACTGAGGGTACTCAGATAAAAGCGTTCGGACAGGATATAACGGGAAGCGGTTTTGGAATTAAGGAGCTGTAAAAGAACAAAAGGGCTCTGGTACATGAAATGTGCCTGTATGTATTTGTCAGCTGCGTTATACCATTCGCCACCCAACTGGTTAAACACCCCTCCAAGCTGATCGTCCCAGGTTTGTGGAAAATAGCGCCGGCGGAAATATTCAAAATCCGCGAAGTAGGTAGAATGTTGCATGGTAAACATGCCGGCACTCAGGTGATAATTAAAACGCCTTAAAAGGCCAATCGGAATGCTTTGATGGATATCCCCTTCTATACGTGTATAATTGCCGGTACTGCCCAATACACCCGGAATGCCCCGGGCAATTTCGATAGATGTGGTAGGATATCTGGAATATACATACTCTTTCCTTCTGCCATCCATCCGGTAATACTGGCGGGGCGTGTAAGAGAGTCGCACAAGAGGCGTGAAATCGTTGTACCGGTCGTTTATTTTATCTGTAATATCCTCATCGTCAATCCGGTTTTTATCTTTTACGGCTAACCGGCGATGGTAAGAAGCACCGACGGATACCTGAAAACCGTGGAATAGTTCAATATTGTTGCGGAGTTCTACATAGTAATGCCGGAAATATTGCAGGTTCAGGTCTTCAAAGGTAAAAACAGAGTCTTTCAGCATCTCATTAATATCCTGCATGATCTCTGACGAGTAGCTGTTGTTGTCATTTCCCGCATTCAGACTGATATAGCCTATACGTTCCGGGAGATATTCCCAATCACCTCCTACCCGGAAATAACACTCTTTCCGCTTAAAGACAAACCCGGCTTCCGGGTTAAACCGGAGTTCTTTGCCGTTCCGGAAGGTTTTGGAGAAGCGTATTTTTTGTTTGTAGGTAAATCCGTTACTTTTGGAATAACCCATGCGGAATGGATTGATAAACCCGGAATACCGGAACCGCATGTCCCGCGAATCCAACCGGATGGAATTAGTGATTTTTTCGGTGACTTTCAGGAAGCGAAGTTCAGCGGTACTGTCCGGGTCTTTCTGCCCCCAGAGGTTACTGGCGGCATAGAGCTGTTCTTCCTCTTCCGTCAGGGGAATGTCTCTTCTTTTTTCCCAGTAAAGACTATCTGTGATAATGGGTACAGTATCTGAGGAAAGACTGTAATAACTGGAAAGATCCAGGGACTTCCGCCGGGGCGGGTCGGCACTTTCCTCGACCCACTCTATGGCACTGTATTTGAATCCCGCGTGATAGGATGTTTCCACTGTATTGCCTAATACCTGATACCGGATGAACAGATCGGCCTCTTCCGGAAGGATGAACCGCCGGTAATCGCGGCTGAATGACATACCAAGCCTAAACTCAGCAAAGGAGTAAATACCCTGTATATCCAACTGGTCTATGGTCCAGAGTTTATCAATGATATACAGGTCGCCGGAAAGCAGTTTTACATTCCACCGTTTGGGTTTAAAATGGATGTGGAATATTTTGAAGCCATCACTTTCCACTGTATTGACCAGTTCAAACTGGTAGAAACGGAAGGCGTTTTTGGCTAATGGTAGCAGGAATCCCTCATTATAAGCAGTGGGAGCGTAGATATTGAGATTGAGGAACTGCATAAATTCCTGTTGTTTTTTATAGTTGGGAATGGCGTTTCCATTAACAGCTTTCAGGTCGTGGTGGTAAATATTCGGGGATTCAAATTTGGAGTTACTGGTCATCTCAAAGACCATATCTTTGGTTTTCCTGTTCACTGGGAAAAGATGATGGGCAAACCGGATCAAGTGATTTTGTTTTAAAATCTCTGCCCGCCCTTTCACATACACTTCAGCTTCATATTTGGAAAGAGTGTTTTCATAGTGTTTGGCATTTGCGATTACCTGTTGCATAATCGAATCTGCTTTCTCGTGAGTAGGGTTTTTACTCTTACCGGGAAGGGACACATCAACGCTGTAAACACCTGTGGTATCACCCCGGGCACTTACATAAAACATGACAAGTAAAGATATTATATATACTATTTTATCCAAGGATCCTGTTTAGTTGCGGAGCAAACATAATGAAATTAATTAATAAAGAGGTTTTATTTATTCTAAATTGATTTTAAAAACATATTTTAGCCGTTAAATTGTTTAGGTATTATAAGAAAAAATGTACATTTGTGCTTTGTAAGTATGTTATATAGCAGCAGTCGTGGTTAAACAACAGAAAGAAGAGGTCGATTTTTCGGCCAGTTTATCAGATGTATGGAGGGTTTTAACTGAAAAGGAACGGGAAACTCTTCGTAAAAGTTCGTCTATCCAGCATTTCAAACGTAATGAGTTGATCTATTGTGAAGGTGATGAACCCAAGGATATGATGTGCTTATTAAAAGGCAAAGTAAAGATCTTCAAGGAAGGGGTAGGGGGACGTAGCCAGATCATCCGGATGATCAAACCGATCCAGTATTTTGGTTACCGTGCCTATTTTGCTCAGGAAGATTATCTGACCAATGCATCCGCTTTTGAAGCCTCTACTGTTTGTATGATCCCTATGAGTGTAGTCACAGATCTGATCATGGCCAACGCTGATCTGGGGATGTTTTTTATCCGGCAGCTTTCTACAGACCTGGGAGTGGCAGATGAACGGACAGTGAATCTGACACAAAAACATATCCGGGGACGGTTAGCGGAATCGTTGTTGTTTCTCAAAGACAATTATGGTCTGGAAGAGGATGGAGCTACCCTGAGTATCTACCTGGCCCGTGAAGATCTGGCCAATCTGTCCAATATGACTACTTCAAATGCTATCCGTACCCTTTCTACTTTTGTGACGGAACGGATTATCGCACTGGACGGACGAAAGATAAAACTCATTGACGAAGAACGGTTACGAAAGATCAGCCGTTTAGGTTAAAAAGAAATAGCTATCTTTCCGGACGGAAAATCCTCTCCGTCCGGACTACTAAAATCAGAAATTTATTGCTTCCCGGATCCGGACCAGTTTTTCGAGTAACCCCTCCAACAGGTCCAGTTGCAGCATATTGGCTCCGTCGGATTTGGCACAGGTTGGATCGGGATGAGTTTCAATGAACAGACCGTCGGCTCCTACGGCAATCGCTGCTTTTGCTACTGTTTCAATCAGAGCCGGTAATCCTCCTGTTACCCCGGATGTCTGGTTGGGTTGTTGCAGCGAGTGGGTGACATCCATGATAACCGGGAAACCGAATGCCTGCATTTGCGGAATTCCGCGGTAATCTACTACCAGGTCTGTATAGCCAAATGTGGTGCCCCGTTCGGTAATCATTACATTTTTATTGCCGGCATCCACTACTTTTTGTACGGCAAACTGCATGCTGCCGGGAGAGAGGAATTGGCCTTTTTTGATATTGACAATCTTTCCGGTTTCAGCAGCGGCCACCAGCAGATCCGTCTGACGGCACAGAAATGCCGGGATCTGCAATACATCCACATATTCTGCCGCTATGGCTGCTTCATGATTTTCATGAATATCAGTTACAGTAGGAATCCCAAAGGTATCGCCTACCTTTTTTAAGATAGTTAATGCCTTTTTATCGCCGATACCTGTGAAAGAATCGAGCCGTGAACGGTTGGCTTTCCGGTAAGATCCCTTGAAGACATACGGAATATCCAGCCTGTCAGTAATCCTTTTGATCTTTCCGGCAATCTGCATTGCCATCTCTTCTCCTTCAATCACGCAGGGACCTGCCATCAGGAAGAAATTCTTTTTACCGCTTACATCGTTGTTTGTGATCATATTTCTTGTACTTATTTACTGTTGAATAATTCGAGTGTCTGTGCTATTTTCTCTTCAGTGGGTAGCAGGGCATCCAGCCAGTGGATCGTAAACCCCCGCCGTTCCATTCCCCGAAACCAGGTCATCTGCCGCTTGGCAAACTGATGAATGGCTATTTCCAGCTGGCTGGCCATTTCCTCATAACTCAATACATCTGTTAGATATAAAGTAAGGAATTTGTACTCTAAACCGTAATAAATGAGATCCTCAGGTGCTACACCGGTATGGAGGATGTTGCGTACTTCCTCTATCATGCCCTCTTCCAACCGCGCACGTAGCCGGTGTGAGATTTTTTTCCTGCGTAGCTCCCGGTTGATATGTATGCCAATGATCAAACTCCGGAGAGGAGGATATTCAGTCCGGGCCGGAGCCTCTTTTTTATAGAACTCTTCAATCTCAATGGCCCGGATGGCACGCTGAGCAGTATCTACATCCGTTTTATTATGCAGTACTTTATAGGAGGCGAGTATCTCTTCGAGTTCGGAAAGGGATTTATCTTTCAGGGAGTCCCGTAAAACGGGATTCTCAGGTACATCCAACAGTTTATATCCTTTCAGTACTGCTTCGATATACATACCGGTCCCTCCGCACAACACCGGTATTTTACCTTTGGCCCGGATGGCTTCATACGCCCGGAAGAAATCATGCTGGTATTCAAATACGTTGTATTTATAACCGGGTTCACGAATGTCAATCAGGTGATAGGGAACCTGTTGATTGTTGACTATATAGTCACTCAGGTCTTTGCCGGTCCCGATATCCATACTCCGGTAAATCTGCCGGGAATCCCCACTGATAAGTTCAGTTCCAAGCCTATGCGCCAGCTGAGTAGCAAAAGCTGTTTTACCGGATGCGGTGGGCCCTAATACCGTGATAAGTTCGTATTTGTTCATTATGAAAACAAAGATAATAATTTTTGAAAGTGAATAACGAAAAGTGAAAAGTGAAAAGTGGAGGGAAGATGAAAGGGAAAACAAAAAAGGCATCCGAACCGGATGCCTTTTTATTGAAGTATATTGGGATAAATTATCCGTTTACTTTAGCCATGTGTTCGATCAAACCTAATACTTTGTTTGAATAACCCCACTCGTTGTCAT
>JAJQES010000336.1 GCA_021201565.1 Tannerellaceae bacterium | reverse complement strand
TACTAACTACTAACTACTAACTACTAACTACTAACTACTAACTACTAACTACTAATTTACTATCTTTGCCAGCTAAATGAATGTAAAATTATGATTTCGGTTGAGGGATTGACAGTTGAGTTTGGAGGGTTTACACTCTTTGATGGTTTATCATTTGTCGTAAATAAAAAGGACAGGATTGCGCTGGTTGGGAAAAACGGTGCCGGAAAATCTACTATGCTAAAGATATTTGCCGGTTTACAATCTCCTACCTCCGGTGTAGTCTCTATCCCTAAAGATATCACCATCGGTTATTTACCTCAGCAGATGAAGCTGGCAGACACTCATACGGTACGTGAAGAAACGGAAATGGCTTTTGAGCATATCCATGTCCTGGAGCGGGAGATTGAACGGCTCAATCAGCAATTGTCCGAACGGACCGATTACGAATCAGATGCTTATCAACAACTGATCGATAAAGTAACACATTCATCCGAGCTGTTTCAGATGATGGGAGGGACCAATTACCACGCGGAACTCGAACGGACGTTGACCGGACTTGGGTTTACCCGGAATGATTTTGACCGTCCTACCTCCGAATTCAGTGGAGGCTGGCGGATGCGGATTGAGCTCGCCAAATTGCTGTTGCGCCGTCCGGATGTATTGTTACTGGATGAACCGACAAACCATCTGGATATTGAATCGATCCAGTGGCTGGAGAATTTTATTGCTACCCGGGCAAATGCGGTGATATTGGTATCACACGACCGGGCATTTATTGATAATACAACTTCCCGCACCCTCGAACTGGAGTTGGGCAAAATTTATGATTATAAAGTAAAGTATTCGGATTACGTAGCGTTACGGGAAGAGCGCCGGGAGCAACAATTGCGTGCGTATGAGAACCAACAGAAGAAACTGGCCGATACGGAGGCGTTTATTGAACGCTTCCGGTATAAAGCCACCAAAGCAGTTCAGGTACAGTCCCGTATTAAACAACTGGAGAAAATTGAACGGCTGGAAGTCGATGATATGGATACCTCCCGCCTGAGTCTCAAATTTCCTCCGGCTCCCCGTTCCGGTTCTTACCCGGTCATTATTGAAAATGTATCCAAACAGTATGGAGACCATCTCGTTTTTGACGGAGTTACTTTTACCATTAACCGGGGAGATAAAGTCGCTTTTGTCGGTAAAAATGGCGAAGGGAAGTCTACCCTTGTAAAATGTATCATGAATGAAATTATTTACAAGGGTAAACTGGAGTTGGGCCATAATGTGAAGATCGGCTATTTTGCACAGAACCAGGCACAGTTACTGGACGAAAATATGACGGTATTTGATACCATTGATTATGTAGCTCAGGGAGATATCCGTACTAAAATACGGGATATTCTGGGAGCTTTTATGTTTGGAGGAGAGGCATCCGATAAGAAAGTCAAAGTTTTATCCGGAGGGGAACGGAGCCGGTTGGCTATGATCCGGTTGCTGTTGGAACCGGTGAACCTGCTGATTCTGGATGAGCCGACCAATCACCTGGATATGCGTTCAAAAGATGTACTGAAAGAAGCATTAAGGGAATTCGACGGAACAGTAATCGTGGTGTCCCACGACCGGGAATTTCTGGATGGACTGGTAGATAAGGTGTATGAGTTCGGAAATAAACGGGTAATTGAGCATCTGGGAGGTATTTATGATTTTCTGGAAAAGAAACGGATGGATACCTTACAGGAACTGGAGCGGAGCACACAGCAAACAGCTACGAAAGAAGAGGACGAAACACCTTCCCGGAGTAAACTGTCATACGAAGCCCGGAAAGAACAGAATAAGATCATCCGCCGGATCGAAAAGAACATCAGTGAAGTAGAGGATAAGATCACCAGACTGGAACAGGAGATCGCGGAGATGGAGGTCCGTTTGGCAACCCCTGAAGGAGCATCCGATGTTTCTTTATATACTACTTATTCCACGTTAAAAGAGAACCTGTCAGAGGTTATGGATCGCTGGACAGAACTAACAATCGAACTGGAAGAGGCTTCCCTTTAAATGCCTCTTCTTTCCATGCTTTCTATATGTAAAATACTATTTTAGTGTATATTCGATGTTTATTTTTTCTGAATAAACAGCAACGATTAGATAGTAAAAGTTGTTATCTTTGTAATTCGGTCATTTTTAATTAAACTAAATCAAAAAAGAAACATGAAAACAAACCTGAGTTCTCAGATCACTCTGACTCGAATACCTACAAGGTACTTCCGACCTGAGAATGCTTACGAGCATTCCGTTCTAACAAGGTATGAAAAGATCCCTACGACAATTTTTGAATCGGCCGACGAAGGATCTATTGCTATTGCAAATGAAATTGCGAAACAAATTCGTAAAAAACAGGAAGAAGGAACAAATTTTGTCCTGGCTCTGCCGGGTGGACGTTCTCCTCAGAGCGTATTTAAAGAGCTGATCCGGAAATACAAAGAAGAACATCTAAGCTTCCGGAATGTCATTGTCTTTAATGTATATGAATTTTACCCGCTTGTTGCTTCTGCCTTCAGTAACCTTTCTTATCTGAAAGATTATTTTCTGGACCATGTGGATATTGACCCGAAGAATGTGTATTCTCCGGATGGCACCATGCCTACAGATGCGATCTACGATTTCTGCCGTCATTATGAAGGACTGATCCGCATGGTAGGTGGTATAGACTATATGCTGCTGGGGATCGGACATGCCGGTAACATCGGGTTTAATGGCCCGGGTTCTACCACCAGTGTGGGCACACGTCTGGTATTACTCAACAACGATGATCGCAAAGAAGCCTCGAAAATATTCAAATCAATTGAAAATGTCCCGGCCAGTGTGATTACTATGGGTGTCTCCACCATTCTGAATGCAAAACATATCACCTTAATGGCATGGGGGGAAAATAAGGCGGAGATTATCCGGCGGACAGTAGAAGGGAAAGTCAGTGATACCGATCCGGCTACTTATCTGCAAAACCATTCCAATGCCAGGGTGATGATTGACCTGGGAGCTGCTTATCATCTGACCCGTATCAGTCATCCGTGGCTGGTTTCCAGTTGTGACTGGGACAATCAACTGATCCGCCGTGCGATCGTGTGGCTTTGCCAGTTAACCGGAAAACCTATCCTGAAACTGACGAATAAGGATTATAGCGAACATGGACTGGGCGAACTGTTGGCCCTGTATGGTTCTGCCTATAATGTAAATATCCAGATATTTAATGATATCCAGCATACCATTACCGGCTGGCCGGGAGGTAAACCGGATGCCGATGATACCAATCGTCCCGAGCGGGCGACTCCGTACCCCAAGAAAGTAATTATTTTTAGTCCTCATCCGGATGATGATGTGATTTCTATGGGTGGTACTTTCCGCCGCCTGTGTGACCAGAAACATGATGTATATGTGGCTTATCAGACTTCCGGGAACATTGCGGTAGGAGATGAAGAAGTGATCCGGTATTGTGAATACCTGCGCGATGTATGCGAAAAATATTCCCCCAATGATAACACGGTTAAAAAGAAAGCAGAAGAGATCATTCACTTCCTGCGGTATGAAAAAATAGAAGGTGAGAAGGAAAAAGACGATGTGCTCTTTATGAAAGGTACCATCCGTCGTGAAGAGGCCCGTGCAGGCTGTCATTATACAGGGGTTACCCAGGATGACCATATCCGTTTTCTTGATCTGCCTTTCTATGAAACCGGATTGGTAAAAAAGAATGACCTGAGTGAGGCGGATGTGAAAATCATCCGGGATTTATTAGAAGAAATTAAACCGGACCAGATGTTTGTGGCTGGTGACCTGGCTGATCCACACGGTACTCACAAGGTGTGTCTGGACGCTGTCCTTGCAGCCATTGATGAAGTAAAAGAGGAGGAATGGATGAAAAATTGCCGGGTATGGATGTACCGTGGGGCCTGGGCTGAATGGGAAATGGACCACATTGAAATGGCCGTGCCGATCAGTCCGGAAGAACTTCGCTTTAAACGGAATGCTATCCTTAAACATCAGTCTCAGGCTGAAAGCGCTCCGTTCCTGGGTGACGACGAACGTCTTTTCTGGCAACGGGCTGAAGACCGTAACCGGGCCACTGCCGAACTATACCGTCAGTTAGGACTGGCCGCCTATGAAGCAATTGAGGCATTTGTACAGTATAAAAAGTAGGTAGTAGTTGGTAGTTAGTAGTTGATAGTACACTCGCTTTGCTCGTTTAGTAGAAAGTAAAGTATATTAAAATAAAAAACAGACCTTGTTCCCGCACTTGATGCGGGACCGCATAGGAACAGGCTTTAGTTACAATTAATAGTTGAAAAAGTACGTTCTGGTGCGGTCCCCGATCAAGTCGGGGAACAAGGTCTGTTTTTTTATATCTCCGGAATGCAACGACTCAGAAACGAAGCCAGTCTGCTACTAACTACTAACTACTAACTACTGCGAACGAAGTGAGCAATAACTACTTTTTTTCCTACCTTTGCTATGAAATTAAAGAAATTCTATCGTGCTTCAATTCATAAAGAACTGGATGCTTCCTTTGGCTATGTTGACCGGAGGAATTGCTTATCCGTTGGTGAGCCGGCTAGTGTTTATCACACCGGTACTTATCTTCCTGATGTTACTTCTCACATTTAGTAAACTCTCACCCCGTGAAATAAAGATCCAACGCGAACATTCCTGGTTATTGGGAATTCAGGTGACCGGTTCTATACTGGTGTATTGGCTCCTGCAATATATTCATCCGGTAGTAGGACAGGGAGCTATGGTATGCGTACTGGCTCCTACAGCTACAGCCGCCGCGGTTATCACCGGTTTGTTAGGGGGCAGCGTTGCTTTTCTTACCTCTTATCTGTTACTTTGTAATATAGCAGTAGCAATAGCGGCCCCGGTGATATTCTCGTTTATTGGAGTCCATCAGGAGATTCCTTTCGGAGAATCTTTTCTATTGATCTGTAGCCAGGTAGCACCTGTTTTGTTATTTCCTTTATTAATGGCCTGGGTGATTCGTTTTTTATTTCCAAAAGTACAGGTGAAACTGGTACAGATTCGTGGAGTTTCTTTTTATCTTTGGGCAATGGGACTAACCATTGTAACCGGAAGTACTGTCAAGTTTCTATTGGAAGAGGAGTTAGATTATAAAATGGTATCTGCTCTGGCAATTGTATCTCTGTTTATTTGTGCCGGACAATTCCTGTTAGGCAGGAAGATCGGCTGGCAAACCAATGATCCGGTTTCAGCAGGACAGGGGCTGGGACAAAAAAATACGATTCTGGCTATCTGGATGGCACAGGTATATCTCAATCCGCTCTCTTCCATTGCTCCGGCAGCGTATGTACTATGGCAAAACAGTATCAATTCATATCAGTTGTGGAAAAAAGGAAAAGTAAAAATATAAGATGATGAAATATACCCTTTTGTTAGCAGGTCTCCTTTTTTGGGGTTGTGTCGCAGATACCCCATCAGTAGAGTATGAAGAAACCTTTAATTGGGTAGTAGAAACATTTAGTAAAAATGATGCCGGTTTTCAGTATATAATAGACCGGAAAGGTGAAGAGGATTATCTTAGATTTACTAACGGGATAAGGGAAGAGATAAAAATAGCTAAAGAGGAAGGTGATTGTGTCCGGATCATCAGAAAATGGTTAGCCTATTTCAGGAAAGGACATATTGGGTTTGGTGTAAATGGAAGTAATTCTTATCCGGAGAGAGAATGGGAACGAACCCCCTTGTTAAAAGATCATTTATTTGCGGAGGCCTTGAGTGAAAAAACATACTATTTAAGAATTCCTTCTTTTGATTATTCCAACAAAAAAGCAATTGATGAATTTATTCAAAAGAGTGATTATATGCTACAACACCATCCTAATCTTATCATTGATATTCGTGATGGAACCGGTGGCAGTGATTTGAGTTATGGTTGTTTAGAAAAGTATCTGTATACTAATCCGGTACGTATTCTCCCTCTCAGGTTCAGGACAGGAGAACTAAATGCACGGACAGTCGAACAATATGCGGGAATGACCGGTGACACCACTCTTATACTTCTTGCAAAACGATTAAGGGAATCCGAGGCTCCCTTTATTGATTTTTTTGATACTGATAGGGTGATGGTCATCAACAGGGAGGAGATTCTGGCGAATCCTCAAAAGATAGGGATCATAATAAATGGACAGAATGTAAGTACAGATGAACAATTTCTGTTACTGGCAAAACAAAGTATGAAAGTTAAACTATTTGGCCATACTACTTTTGGAGCACTGGATGTCTCCAATGTGAGTACCGTATTTAGTAAAGATGAGAAATATTATTTACGGTATTGTATGAGTATAAGTGATCGTATTCACGGTTTTGCCATTGATGATATAGGCATTCAACCTGACTATTTTATAGATGCTGAAATACCGGCGGATAAATGGATTGAGTATGTGCAGGCAACGCTGGAAAGTTTTTAAGTAACAAATAATATGTACTGATATGAGGTTAAGTAACGAATGGTTTACCGCTTTATCGGAGAGTGAAAATGGTGAATTGGTAACCGTCATGGGCCGGGATTCCCTCGGAGAGTTTATCCAATCCGGTAAATTGAAGGAACGGGTAGAAATTACCTGGAAATATGAAGCGAATGAAAAAGGAATGCCTACGGATGAAGTGGCCGAACAGATGGAAACAGTCGAAGAAACCCTGCGGAAAGCAATGGAAAAAGATAAACTGGCTATCCTGACGTCTGTTTATACTGGTGAAGGTGAGAAAGTCTGGGTCTATTATACCCGTACTGTCCGGGTATTTGGTGAGCGGTTAAATGAGGCGCTTGCCTCTTTTGAACTGTTGCCTATTTCTATTTATACGGAGGTAGACCCTGACTGGGAAGAATATAAAGATATGTATGAGATGAAACAATGGGCGGTAGATTGAATAGAGGAGAAAAGGAAGAATAGATCTTTTTAATAGGAATTTAATATTCTTCTAACGATTCTCTAATTCCATTCCGGTTCTGTCTGCTCTTACCTTTGTAGACAAAATGGTAAGAGTATGACAATGTATATATATCTTTTACGTTTAGGACTTGCTTTTTTATTCGGTTCTATGATTGGTGCCGAACGGCAGTATCGTCTGAAAAATGCCGGCTTGCGTACCAATACCCTTGTCTCCCTGGGGTCGGCAGCCTTTATTCTTCTTTCCATTTGTCTGACCGGTGAAACCGGAGACCCGAGCCGGATTGCCTCGCAGATTGTAACCGGAGTAGGCTTTCTGGGGGGAGGGTTGATTCTGAAAGACGGCATGAGTGTCCGGGGATTGAATACCGCTGCCACGATCTGGTGTTCCGCGGCAGTAGGAGCGATGAGTGGGTTGGGCCTGTACTGGCAGGCATTTGCCCTGGTATTGTTTGTGATCCTGACCAACTGCCTGTTACGTCCGTTGGGAGATCTGTTAAGCCGTCACAGTGTCTTTGAACGCAAAAATGTCCATTTGACTTATACCCTGACCATTCGTTGTAAGGAGCAGATTGAGAACCGGTTACGGGTGATGATGTTGAATGCGGTTACGGTTGATCCTCATCTTCAGTTACGTTCTCTCCGGAGCAGTGATGATGATAAACCGGGGTTCTGTTTTATTGAAGCGGAGATCTATGCCTGGGGTAAACATGATATTATGATTGAAAAGTTAGCTGCCCAGCTCACCATTGAGTATGGAGTAACAGATGTAACCTGGGAAGTGCTTCAAACCCATTCGGAATGAATTATTTAAAAAGAAAGTTGTCAAAAAACAGAACGCAGGTTTCATTGTGAAACCTGCGTTCTGTTTTTTTGTTTTTAACGAATAAATCGTTTCTTACTGGAGTCTGTTCAGACGGTAAAGCAACTGCTGAACGGCTTCCTGGTAGTCATCCAGAATAGAATCTGATAAACTTTCAGTGAAAAGATCCCGGTGATTTTCTACATATTTGTAGAAATCAGAAGCATATTTAGAAATATTATCAGGAACTTTTGCTTCCGGAACAGTAATTGAAATATCCCCGTTTAACGCATAGATTGTTTCTGTTAATCTGTCAAGGATATCACTCAGGGATTCCAGCGCCTGGTCAATGGCTATATGTTTTGCATAGCTACCTGTACCTGTTACATGCCAGTGAAACAGTTTCAGGGAGGTCTGGAAAGAAAACATCTGACCAATCAACTGGCCGATCTCATTGTTAGATTGTTGAGCACTGTTTGTGCTTTGTGAAGATTTAACTGTTGTTGCCATATTCAATTAATTATAATTTGGATTTAAACTAAATAATAAACAACCATTCCCGGTTGAAGGTTTCCGGGAAACAGGATAATCTCCGTAAAGAACTGCTTTTTACTTACAGGTTAACCTTTATCTGCTGAGTCAGAGGCGAAAGCCGAATAGGTCATAAAGATCGCCGCTACTGTCATACAGGCAATCCATTCATTGCGGTTGTTAAACATCAGGGTAGAGGCGGCCACCATCAAAATAGAAGCCATCACATTGAACCGTTGCAGGCGGCGCTGACGGATCGACAGATCTTTTACCGGACGGGTCATTTGACAAAGAGCCATACCGGCCGCTCCCACAGCAAACAGATAAGGAGCGATCCACCAGTGAAGAGCAAAAATAACAACCCCTCCCAGGATGAAAAGAGCAGAAAAATTAAATAGATGTGTGCGGGTCTGTTCGTTCATTTCTTTTTAATCAGATATACATCTTCATTGGGACGTTTCATCTTATATTCCTCACGGGCAAAACGTTCCAATCCCTCTTTATTCGTGTGGAGGTCATTCAGCTTTTTGCGGTTCGTCTCGATCTCCTTTTCATAATAACTGATCTCTTTTTCCAGGGTACGGATTTTTTCCTGATAGGTGTACCGCATATACAGATTACTGTCCCCCGCTGTAAACGTGAGAATCAGAAACCCGATCGTAACCAGCCAGTAAGCATTGATCCGGGAAAGATACCTGTTATAAAAGTCCTTAATCCACCTCATGAGACTACTTTTTTACAAAGGTAAATGAATTATTTTATATATCTTTGTGATTAGATCAGAAGTTTAGGAGCTCCTTAACTTCTAATGAGCGTAGCGAATGATAACTTCTTTCTTCTTTAATTTCAGAATACATCATGGATAATTATATTGTTTCGGCGCGGAAGTATCGTCCGTCTACTTTTCGGAGTGTAGTGGGACAGAAGTCGCTGACCACTACTCTTAAGAATGCGATTGCTACCCATAAACTGGCACATGCCTATCTGTTCTGCGGTCCGCGGGGGGTAGGGAAAACATCCTGTGCCCGTATTTTTGCCAAGACCATCAATTGTCTGAATATGTCGTCAGAAGGAGAAGCCTGCAATGAGTGCGAATCCTGTAAGGCATTTAATGAACAACGTTCCTATAATATTCACGAGCTGGATGCTGCATCCAATAATTCCGTGGACGATATCCGGGCACTGATCGAACAGGTACGGATTCCACCGGCCATAGGGAAATACAAAGTATTTATCATTGATGAGGTACACATGCTGAGTTCTGCCGCTTTCAATGCGTTTCTCAAAACGCTGGAAGAACCTCCTCATCATGCCCTGTTTATCCTGGCTACTACCGAAAAGCATAAGGTATTGCCTACCATCCTTTCCCGTTGCCAGATCTATGATTTCAGCCGCATATCCATTGCGGATATGGTGGAGCATCTGCAATATGTCGCTTCCTGCGAGGGGGTTACAGCCGAAGCTGAGGCGTTAAATGTGATCTCCCAGAAGGCCGACGGAGGGATGCGAGACGCCCTTTCTATCTTTGACCAGGTTGTTAGTTTTACGAATGGAAATATTACTTATCAGGCAGTTATTGATAACCTGAATGTGCTCGATTATGAATATTATTTCCGGTTGACGGATACCATGCTTGCAGGCAATGTAAGGGGGGCAATCCTGATCCTGAATGAGATCCTGGGAAAAGGATTCGACGGACAAAATATCATTACCGGGCTGGCTTCCCATTTTCGTGACCTGTTGGTGTGTAAAGACGAGGCTACCCTCCAATTGTTTGAGGTAGGGGCATCCATTCGTGAGCGTTACCGGGAAATGGGAAAGCGTTGTCCGGATCCTTTGTTATTTAAAGCGATTGAACTGGCTAATAGTTGCGATCTCAACTACCGGGTCAGCCGGAATAAACGCTTGTTACTGGAACTGACCCTGATCCAGTTGTGCCAGTTAAGCCAGACTCCAAAGCCGGCTGAACAACCGGCTGGTGGAATGATTCAGCCGGTAGCCGCGACCGGCCAGCCTCCGCAGGCCCCGGTATCTGCCCAAAGAACTCCGGTTTCATCTGCTCCTCCGGCGAATGGCGGACAGGTTATTACCACCAATATGCCTGTCAATGCTCCCCTGCACGAGCATGTGCCGGTACCTCCGCCACCGCCACCACCTCCTTCGGACCGTCCGGCTGCCCGGCCCCCGGTGACTACCTCTTTACGGGATCTGGGAAAAGAGAAAAGACCGGTTGAACAGCAACAGCCTGCCCAGCGGGTGGTACAACAACATACTCCTTTTGACCAGGCGCTTTTGACCAGGCAGTGGGACTTTTTTGCGAATGCACTCGAAAAGAAAGTATATCTGAAAAACATTATGTTGAATTGTAAACCGGTTCTGAAGGAAAATTACTATTTTGAAGTAAGTGTTCATAATCCCGGCCAGCAGGAAGAACTTCTTAACAACAGTGTGGACATCCTGTCTCACCTGCGTTTACAGTTAAAGAATACCGGCATCCAGATGCAGATCCGGATCAGTGAATCCAATGAAAAGAAACTGGCTTATACAGCCACAGAGAAATACGAACATTTATTGAATGTCAATCCTACCCTCGGCAGACTACGGGAGGAGTTCAACCTGAAACTGGATTAGGAATTTCCGGGACGATCCCGGAAGTAAGTAAAGAGAGTTTTTTGACACCCGCTTGTCACTCTCCTGACACCGGGAAGTCATAGCAGTGACATCCCGTTGGCATTACAGTGACAAGCGGGTGTCAAAAGAGGGACATCCCGAAGTCTTCAAAGGATATTCGTAGGCTGTGTGTAAAATAAAGGAGGCTGTCTTAAAATGAAAATTCTTATCCGGATGATAACTGAATTTTATTTTAAAACAGCCTCCTTATTATTTGATAATTTTCAAATGTCCATTGTTTAAAGTTTTCTCAACCAGATGTTCCGGAATTGTACCGGGTCACCATGATCCTGTAATTTGATAGGGCCGGCTCCATGAGGTTTCACTTGTGGGAAACCAATGTATTCCGTGGTACCCAGGATCGTTGTATTATTTTGTAATACAATGCCGTTTTGGATTACTGTTACACGGGGAGGATATAAGTAAGTACCGTCTTCTTTGAAAATAGGAGCTGTATAAATGATGTCATATACATTCCACTCACCGGGTTTGCGCATCGCATTGACTAATGGAGGGGTTTGTTTGTACACACTTCCGGTTTGTCCGTTCACATACGTTTCATTTTCGTAGCAATCCAGGATCTGGATTTCATACATTCCCTGCAAAAATACACCGCTGTTTCCACGTCCCTGACTCTCGCCTGTAATATTTTCGGGCATTCTCCATTCGATGTGTAGCTGAAAACTTTCAAATGTGTCTTTGGTCCGGATATCACCGGTACCTCTTACAACCGTAAATTTACCGTCGGAAACTTCCCATTTTGCCTCTCCGCCTTTTACACTTTCCCAGGCAGATAGATTTTTACCATCAAAAAGTACGATAGCATCGGAGGGTGCTGATAGAGTGGCCGGGTCACCCGGTGTTACGACCGGAGGTTGTGGAGTCCAGTATTCAGACATACCAGGACGCATGCCTTCCGGTTTGGGATACTCTTTTTGTGCATACATAGTCAAACAGAGACTAAGGGCAAAAGCAGTACCTGCTGCTTTTACAATCCAGTTTTTTTTGTTCATGGTCTAAAAAAATTTAATTATTAGGTTGGCACAAAGATAAGAAAAAAGTAGTTATCATTCCCTACGGTCATTAGAAGTTAAGAAGTCAGGAAGTTAAGAATATATTTTTTATCTCTTAACTTTCTGGCTTCCTATTTCTTAACTTTCGCCCGTGGTACGAGGCTATAATTATTTGTTTCGTTTAAACAACCGTTTCTCGGCCAGTTTTTCGTATTTGGTTCCGGGACGTCCGTAGTTGCAGTAGGGATAGATGCTGATTCCTCCACGTGGAGTAAAAATGCCTGTTACCTCGATATACTTCGGATCCATTAACCGGATCAGGTCTTTCATGATGATGTTTACACAATCTTCATGGAAAGCCCCGTGATTACGAAAGCTGAACAGGTATAGTTTCAGACTTTTACTTTCTACCATTTTAATATCCGGAATATAATCGATCTGTATAGTCGCAAAATCCGGTTGTCCGGTGATCGGACAGAGGCTGGTAAATTCAGGGCAGTTAAACTGCACCCAGTAATCATTTTCCGGGTGTTTGTTGGTAAATGCCTCCAGTACTTCCGGGGCATAATCCTGTTTGTATTCCGTATTGCCTCCTAACAGGCTGAGTTCTTTTTCTGGTTCCATAAATTTGTTTTTTAGGAGTTAAGAAATCAAGGAGTTAAGAAGTAAGAAGTCAAGAAGTTAAGTAGATATTCTTGCTTCTTAACTTCTTACTTCTTAACTTCTCCTTCTGATAAATACTTTTCCAATCCTTCTTTCCTTAGTTTACAGGCCAGGCAGTGGCCGCAGCCGTCCGCGGGGATGCCGTTGTAACAGGTGAGAGTTTGGGTACGTACGATGTCAAATACGTCCAGCTCATTGGCCAGTTGCCACACTTCACTTTTATCCCGGTCCATTAGGGGGGTATGGATGACAAATTGTTCATCCATTGCCAGGTTGAGGGTCGCGTTCAGGGAACGGACAAAGGTATCCCGGCAATCGGGGTAGCCACTGTAATCGGCTTCTGATACGCCTGTTACCAGGTGGAATATTCCTTTGTTTCTGGCCACAATGGCAGCAAATGTCAGGAAAAGCATATTGCGCCCTGGTACAAACGTATTGGGGAGATGGCTTTCCGGCATTTCTTCATCCATCACTACACTGCTATCGGTTAGCGAGTTCGGGGCTAACTGGCTTAACAGGGAAAGATCCAGTAACTGGAAAGGTACATTCGCCTCTCTGGCGATCTGACCGGCGATTTCTATTTCCTGCGAATGTTTTTGTCCGTAGGTGAAGCAAACGGCTTCCACCCGTTCAAAATGTTTTTTTGCCCAAAACAGGCAGGTGGTGGAGTCCTGTCCACCCGAGAAGCAGACCAAAGCTGCATTTTGTCGTTTCATATCTTTTGTCTTGTTTTTAATACGTGGTTAAGCAAGCACACGGAAAAGAGTTCCCTTTTCGGTTGCAAAGATAGGAAAAAGAAGCAAGAAGTCAGAAGGTCAGAAGTCAGGAATAGTTTGTGCATTCATTCTTAACTTCTAATGAGCAAAGCGAGTGATACCTTCTTACTTCCTGACTTCTGGTTATTTCTCAAAATGATTAAAAGTGTGCTGAAAATAGATCAATCCTGCACAAAAAAGAATTGAATGTGCATTATTTTAAAAGATTTTATATCTTTGTCGGCGTTTAATACATGAATTATATAAAATCTAATTAATGAATATAATTTTTATGAAGAAATTAATTACTACGCTGTTTATTTGTATGTGTACCTGTTTGTATGTATCCGCTGAAGGGTATCAGGTAAATGCTCAAAGTTCCAAACAGGGAGGGATGGGACATGTAGGAACGGCCATGAAACTGGGTGCGGAAAGTATGCATTTTAACCCTGCGGGATTAGGTTTCCTGGATAAACAAGTGGATATTTCTGTGGGGGTAACCGGGGTTTTCTCACAGGCCAGTTTTGAAGATAAAACAAATAATTATAAACATGATTCCAAGACTGGTACCAGTACACCGATGTTTGCGTATGCAGGCTTTAAGATTTATGATAATCTGGCGGCCGGTATCAGCCTGACAAATCCGTACGGCAGTGCGATTGACTGGGGTGATCACTGGAACGGTGCCCATTTGATCCAGAGTATTTCTCTGAAAGCCTTCTCTATTCAGCCGACAGTGGCGTGGAAAATCACAAACCGTCTGAGTGTCGGTGCAGGTCTTGCCTTGATGTTTGGGGATATTGAGTTGAACCGGGCATTTCTTTCTTCTGCCGAATTTATGGGTACTTTACCTCAGGAATTAGCTGCAAAATATGAGGGTGTAACACCTTTGGGGGTTTCATTAACAGGGAATGCCGGCATAAGAGTGGGCTACAATATCGGGGCTATGTTTGATATAAATGATAAATTTACCGTAGGTGCCTCTTTCCGGTCAAAAGTAAAAATGAAAGTGACGGAAGGTAATGCTGAGTTAAAATATGCCAGTACAGAAGTACGAACTATTTTAGATGCTTCTGGTGCTATTCCTCCGTTAGATCAGGCCTATTTTAAATCTGAATTGCCCTTACCATCTAATTTTAATGTAGGGGTTACGTATCATCCGACAAACAGATGGACCGTGTCCGGAGAAGTTCAGTTTGTAGGATGGGCTGCCTATCAGGAATTGGGAATAGAATTCTTTCCGGCAGCTCAGTTTAGTAAATATAACCAGGCACCGGAAAAGAATTATAAAAATACCCGGATCTATCGTGCGGGTGCGCAACATGCATTAACAAACCGTATGGATCTTCGTTTCGGTGCTTATTTTGACCAGACACCAGTAAAAGATGAGTATTTAAATCCGGAAACGCCCAGTATGAATAAATTAGGATTGACAGCCGGATTTAGTTTCCGTCCGGTTGAAAATTTCTCTATTGATCTGGCATTTACATACGTTACGGGTTTTGGACGTGATGGTTCTTATACCGATACAATCCTTTTACCTCCATATTCAGACAGGAAATTCGGCGGTCATTATGATGTGCATGCTTTTATGCCGGCGATCGGTCTGTCTTATTACTTCAAATAATAGAGAAATCTATCCTATTTACCAGAGGGTGTGCCGGTAGGTACACCCTTTTTATTTTCCAGGCACCAGATATAAAAAAGACAGGCAGGAGGCTACACAAATCCAGGCAGAAGGGGGGTATACATACAGGCAGAGCGATGAACAAACACAGGCACCGTTATGGTATAAACACAGGCAAAAGGGGGGGATAGTCCTGCCTGTGTTTATACTATAGTGGTGCCTGTGTGCAGCCAACCCTTTGCCTGTATTTTTTCAATCTGGTGCCTGTCTTTTTTTTAAAAGTAGCTTTGCGTGCTGGTTGCTCCCGGCAGATGGTCGTTTTTTAAATAGCAGAAAGAAAGGAATAGCAACCGTTTTCTGACAGTCTCTAAAAATAGATAGCAAGGAAGTGAAAAAGAAGGAGTAAAATGATATAAACAGATAGAATAGCCTGACGAATTGTCAACTCTAAACCTGCTGAGAACGCGATATTTGTAAGCCTCCCGGAGAAGGGTCCGGAATATGATCCGGAAAAGAGGATTACAAATAATCCGGAAACATTAGAATTCCATTATAAACAGCAAAATTGTCAATTGTCCATTGTTCATTGTCAATTGAATCCCTATTTTTGTAAATAAAAGGGAATGATCATGAAGCAGATATTGGTAGTAGAAGATGAACAGCGGGTAGCTGAACTGCTTAAGCGGGGGCTTGAGGAGTGTGGCTATCAGGTGACGGTCGCTTTTGACGGGGAGATGGGGGGACGTTTGATCCGTTCGGCGAGCTATGATCTGGTAATTTCAGATGTGATCCTTCCGAAAATGAATGGTTTTGAACTTACTAAACTGATACGGCAGACACAACCGGAGGTCCCCATCCTGATGCTGACCGCCCTGGGGACTACTGATGATAAACTGGACGGATTTGATGCAGGTGCGGATGATTATATGGTAAAACCGTTTGATTTCCGCGAACTGACTGCCCGTATAAAAGTGTTGTTGAAGCGTAAACAGGGAATTCCGCAGGAAGTCGTTCCGGATACCCTTACGTATGATGATCTGGTCCTGAATACAGCAACTAAAACGGTTACCCGTGCCGGACAGGAGATCCGGCTGACCCCCAAAGAATTTAATCTGCTGGAATATATGATGCAGCATCCGGAGCGGGTATTGTCCCGCGCGGAGATAGCAGAGAAAGTCTGGGATACTCATTTCGATACCGGAACGAATTTCATTGATGTGTATATCAATTATCTGCGGAAAAAGATCGATCGTGACTTTCATGTGAAACTGATCCATACCAAACCCGGCATGGGCTTTATTTTTAAGTCGGAAGCATGAAAATACGGACTCGTCTTACTCTTAATTATATCGGCATCACTGCTTTTGTGATGCTGTTCCTGATGGGGCTTCTTTATTTCTCTTCTAAAAAGAGCCGTGAACAGGAGTTTTCCCAGGGTTTAAAGC
The DNA here is from genome assembly GCA_021201565.1 of Tannerellaceae bacterium. GTDB lineage: Bacteria > Bacteroidota > Bacteroidia > Bacteroidales > Tannerellaceae > UBA4116. The sequence continues at coordinate 24,529 of JAJQES010000336.1, read as the reverse complement.
AGGAAGCGATTACGAAAGCTAACCTGTTTCTGAAGAATAAGGTGGACGCGGCTACCATGCAATCTATTTACCAAAACAATCGTACGTTTTTGGATGAGGTGGAAGTGGCTATTTACACCCCGGATTTTGTGCTGCTTTATCACGACGCGATGGAGATTGATATTATCAAAGAAACACCGGAAATGTTACAATCCATCGTTGACAAAAAAGAGATTAACTTTTATGTAGGCCGCTACCAGGGTGTCGGGCTTTTGTATGCCTATGAAGGAAAAGAATATATCCTGACGGCTGCTGCGTATGATGGATATGGATATGCCAAAATGGACCGGATGAGTACTGTCATGCTTTTACTGGGAGTCTCCGGGATGCTGCTGCTCTTTATTGCCGGACGCTGGCTGGCGCGGGCCGCTTTGTCGCCGGTAGCCCATATTGTAGATGAGGTAGAGCAGATCACAGCTTCTAATCTGGATAAGCGGATAGAAGGGATCCGGGAAAATGATGAAATCGGTGAACTGGCAGTTACCTTTAACCAAATGCTCGACCGGTTGGAAAAATCTTTTGAAGCGCAGAAGATGTTTGTCAGCCATGTCTCCCATGAACTCCGGACCCCTTTGGCGGCTTTGATCAGTGAAATGGAGATCACGTTATTTAAGGAACGGAGTGTGGAAGAGTACCGCCAGACAATTGAAAATATATTAAGTGATTCCCGGAAACTGGCGAAACTGTCTGCGGGGATGCTGGACCTGGCCAAAGCCAGTTATGATGTCCAGCAGATTTCTATGAAAGAGGTGCGCGTAGATGAATTGTTGCTTGATGCCCGTGAACTGGCTGCCAAAGGAAATGAAGGGTATGTGATTCACCTTCTGTTTGAACAGGAACCGGAGGATGATTCCGGCCTGACTGTCCGGGGGAATGAATACCTGTTGCGGACGGCTTTTGTAAACCTGATTGAAAACAATTGTAAATTCTCGGATAATCATACGTCCCATGTCCGGATCTCTTTTTTTGAAAAGAAAGTGATCCTTCGTTTTACGGATACGGGCATCGGGTTGCCCACGGAAGACCTGGAACACCTGTTTACACCGTTCTACCGGGGAACTAATAAAAATTATGCACAGGGAAACGGCATCGGGATGGCACTGGTGGATAAGATCATCCGTTTACACGCCGGAACGATCCGGGTCATATCCCAACCGGGTGAAGGTACTACCTTTACGGTTGAACTTCCTCACCTGTAATTCTCTTTTTCACTTTTTCCCATGCATGGGTTCCATATAAACAGGAATCACGCATGGTCTGTGACATCTTCCGGAACCGTGACACCGGAATGGTAAAGGAGAGGTGTCCAGGATCGAAATGGGGACGTACGGAGGGATTCAGCCCACCTAAGAAGGTGCGTTGCCCGTTTATCCTGTTTTCGTTGACTGTCTGTGTAATTATACAGGAACAACCGGAACCGAATTGAGTGGTAACTGCACCGGGTTCATTAGAGTCAAACCAGGCCCAGCTGGTTAATCCGGATAACATATCAGGAGTAGCCAGGAAGAGAAGTCCTTCTTTGTCCTCCCAGGAGTCCACCCGGTCCATCCGGCTAAAATTCAGATAGGAAAATTCTGCCGGTGAAACTCCCAGCTCTCCAATAAAGTCCAGGACCTGTTGCGGAGTTTGTTTGTAATGTTCCTTCAACGAAACAAAGTTAGGAACCCGTTCGGGCATTTCTGAGAATCCGGTATAAAATTTCCCTCCTCCGCAGCTAATGGTAGTCGCATCCAGACTAACAGGCTTCCCTGTTCTAACGGTGGAGAGACATTTAAAGAAACAACCGTTTATTTTTTCAGGTTGCACAACGGGTGTTTCCGAATACCAGAAAACAATAGGTAATTCAACCCTTTCTCCGAAAGCCTCTTTGTAATTTGAAATAAATGTTTGTATATCCATTGCCGTCCTGTTTTAATAAGGTAAACTCATCTTGAAATCTCCGGCAAAGGCTAAATATACTAAAAAAATCTGATAGAGACGCCTGTTCCCTTCAACTAAACTAAAGAGAACACAGATTACGCAGAAAGCGCAGATTTACGCAGATTTATTGATTAAAATTTATCCGCGTAAATCTGTGTTTTCTGCGTAATCCGCGTTCCCTATACTTTACATTCATATAACAAACCAGATAAAAAATCTTCTGAACATTTACCATTCAACATGGGATCATATTATTCTATTTCTTGTCTTTGAAGAACAGGAGAAGGAGGACCAACAGAATACATGAGGAGACGGAGGAGATCATGAACAGGGTGGCCCAGTCGCATTTGCCAGTAATACGGAAGGTATTGATCAGGTATCCGTTGAAGAAGGTGGCGATCAGATAGCCAACTCCCCATACAATAAAGGAGAGGAATCCCTGTGCCTGTGCTTTCATGCCTTCCGGAGCTTCGTGGTCGGTGTAGACCTGGCCTCCTACATAGAAGAGTCCGAAGATTAATCCGTGGATCAGGATACCGGTCATATAGGAGGCCTGTGAATCGAATTCGACACCCAGATAGAAGGTGATATACCGTACCAGCATGGCCACCATTCCGAAGACCAGGGTTTTCTTAAGCCCGTATTTAACCAGAACGGTGGTGGTGATCACCAGAAAAAACATCTCCGCGAATTGTCCCCAGTTCATGGTTACGGTAATGTGTTTGACATCCATGTCTGCCAGGAACATGGAACCGTATAAATGATACAGGTTAAAGGGGATAACGGATAAGAAGGAGATCAGCATAAAAATAAGGAAATTCCGGTCTTTAAGCATGGAGATCACATTGAGTCCCAGCATATCTTTGACGGATAAGGTTTGGTTTTTATCAGTACAGGGAGGGGTAGTGGGCAATAACAGATTCAGGCCTGCCGCCACTATGCTGATTACGGCGCCACAATAAAGAGGTAATACTGTCCCATCAAATAATTCTACATGGAAGAAATGTACGGCGACTAAACTGAATATTCCGGAAGCGACCCATCCGACGGAACCTAACATGCGGATCCGGGGGAACAGATTGGCATCCGCATGTTGCATGGCAATCGAACTGGTCAGGCTCCAGGTGGGCATGTAGCATAACATGGCTAACAGGATCGTACACATCAGACCCGGGAAACCGGTCTGTGTGGTTGCCAGTAAAAGAAACAGGGCAGTCAGCAGATTCAGGCCGGCCAATACTTTTTCACTGGCAATATACCGGTCTGCAATGACTCCTATAAAAGGAGAGGCCATAGAGCCGATTGCCATGGCGCTCAGGATCAGAGAGACCTGGTAGACTTCCAGTTGTAACGTGTTTGCCAGATAGGTTGCCATGGGTACCCACCAGACTGCTAAGAGAAAATATTGCATGAACATCATGATGCCAAGGCGGATCATTCCGGAATATTGTTTTTTCATGGTGTTTTATTCTTTAGGATCGTTTATTTCACCGGTTATTTCTGTGTATGCACATTTTTGTAATCTGTTTTTAATAAGTTGGAATGCGGATCATGGCAGGTAATACAACTCATGCCTTCATATATTCCGGTGGGTGTTTTATCATCCTCCGAACCCAGTTGACGGGCGGTGTTGGGGGAATGACATTGCATACATAAGATTGTATTCGGATCTGTAATAACCTGCTTTAACTCTTCTCCGTCATACATTTTAATCGGTACCAGTTTTGTGGCCGGTATATGTCTTTTATCGGCCCGCATATAGAGGGAAGTGGGAGGAGTTTTTTCTTTTTTGGATAAAGCGGCCCGGAATAGTTCATCCATATCTTTATAGGCTATATTCCGTGGCTGTTCCCGGTGTCCCTGGTGGCAGGCCAGACAGGTCATTGCCGGTTTGTTTCCCTGTTTTTCTTCTTTTATGTACCATTTCTCTACGTCTCCTTCCATGCTCATCAGGTCATCAATGTCACCGTCATAAAACATCCCGTGGCAACGGAAACAATCCCAGTAGGGACGTTCCATCCGGTTGTGTTCTACATCCATAAAAATATCTTTGTAAGTGGTCGAGTGGGCTCCGGACCGCCAGGCGGCATGTTCTGCCTGGTGGCATTCAGCACATCTGGCGGCTATTCTCAGAGATTGTTCTTCGGTCAGGTGAATGTCCTCGAAGGTTTTCCGGGAAGTGAAATGGGTATATACCATACTTAGTTTTTCTTTTGGACTCCGGAAGCTTTCCAGGGCTGTGCCGTGACACTGAGTACAGGCTATGTCTGCATGTACGGATCCCTCCCATGTGATACAGGCCGGCCGTACTTCGTGGCACATCGCACACGTGTAGTTCGGGTCGAGTCTGTTCCAGGTTGTATAGGATGCACTTCCGATGACCATGAGTCCAAGTAAGGCAATCAGAATATAATGTCTCTTTTTTATCTGTTTTTTCATCTGTCGGCTTTTTACTGTTATTACATCCATTTGTTTGCGATATGTTCCCCTGTCCGGAAAGCCAATGCCATAATGGTCAATACCGGATTAAATCCTCCGTTGGTTACCATCAGGCTTCCGTCAGCGATATACAGATTTTCTACATCATGGACCCTTCCGAAAGCGTCGGTAACGGAAGTGGCCGGGTCGTTCCCCATCCGGCAGGTGCCGGCCTGATGCTGGCCACCTCCCTGCAATCCTTCCCCTCCGCCATATTTCCATACTTTGGAGGCTCCTGCATTGATAAAGATTTCTTCGGCTTTGGAAGCCAGAAACTGACAGTGGATTTTATCCAGTGGGTGATGTCCTCCGGAAAAAGCCGCGACAGGCACTCCCCAAAAATCTTTTACATCTTCTGCGACTGTCACACGGGATTCAAATAGGGGGATTTCCTGAATCGGACCAAATAGTTGCCCGACCCGTTGATAGTTTTCCCGCTGGAATTTTTTATGTTCTTTGCTCCACATCGGTGAGCCGGGAGGGCGTTGTCCGCTAAAGGCATAGGGTCCGTTGTAGAATTCATTACACAATAATCCGCCTCCGATGATCCCTTCGTTGTGGTGATTGTAATCCATGATCCCTACGGTCGTATTGGGGCCGGTTGAAACGTCCAGCACATCAAAATCAAAGAGCGCGGCGGCTCCCGTGTAGGCATGTCCCTGGTGGTTACGTCCTACCCAGTCGTTGTTGTTACCGATCCCGTTGGGAAATTCTTTGGATTTGGAGGTGAGAAGTAACCGGGCGGTTTCCTGTGCAGAGGCAGAAATAACAATGATGTCGGCTTCCATTGTTTTGGATTTATTTTTTGCATCGAAATAGGAAACACCGGTCGCTTTTCCTTTGCCGTCCGTATGGATTTTGTAGACGAAACAATTGGTTTTCACTTCACAGTTGCCGGTCTGCATGGCGACCGGGATGACCGTGTTTTGTGTGCCGTTTTTCGCGTTCACCGGACAGGCAAACCCTACACAATACCGGTTCCGGATACAGGCCCCGCGGCCATTGTAAGGTACGGAGTTCCGGAGCATGGGCACCGGAAAGGGGTGTAACCCCATCTTCCGGCAGGTCTTTTCCAGTAACTCTCCTTCTTTGCTGTATTCAAAAGGAGGCATCGGATAGGGAACATCTTTGTTGGGTGCGAACGGATTGCCGGACATATCTCCGGCAACTCCGATCTCCCTTTCGGCTTTATCGTAATAAGGAGCCAGATCTTCGTAAGAAATAGGCCAGTCCTCTAAGGTGGAGTTGGCTACTGCCCCGTAGGTTGATTTCATTTTGAAATCTTCAGGCATGAACCGCCAGGCCATGGCTCCGTAGGATACGGTGCCGGATCCGACACAGGCTGCTACATGGTTGACCGCATGCCGCATGATGTGCCGGTTGCCGTTTTCATCGATAATCACCCGGGGATGTTTCTTCCCATCCGGTCCGAATGAGGTACCCAGGTCCTGTACCCGCTGGGAGATGAGCTCATCACTGTAGTTGTTATCGTAGGTAGGCCAGTCGCCCCTTTCAAAAAGAGTTACCTGTATGCCCTTCGTCGCTAATTCTTTGGCAACGATGCCACCTCCGGCACCGGCTCCTACTACAATTGCTGTTATATATTTGTTATTTGCCATATCTGTTCTGTCCGGCTATGAATGGATAATTCAGATTCATCATACGATAACTTACATATTCTTTATTTCCGCCGTGGTGAGGTGCTCCGTAGAAACCCATCATGGTATGATAGCGAACCTGGTGGAAAAAGTGCCGCTGGGAAATAGCCTGCCAGTACTCTTCCGGTAATTCGTTTCGCTCCATAGCCATGAGGATCTTTGTCTGTTCCTCCCAGGGTACTTCTGCAAATTCTTTTTTATAGATGGCTTTACAATATGAATTAATGGAACGGATTCCGTCTTCATACATTTTTTTCCATTCCGGGAAACGGATCTGTATTTGACGGTCGATAAAGTTTACGACGCCTGCGTCAATGGCTCCCGGATACTCATCGGTTGGGATGATTTGTTCACATATCGCTCCGATACAGTCGGCCTGGGCGGAGGAAAAGGAGCGGTAAGCCTGTTTTTTCCCGGCCGGAGTACAGGCGGGAAGCAATACCGCACTTCCGTAAAGGGCTATGCATTGCCTGAGAAAGTCTCGTCTGTTGTACTTCATAGTGTTTGTTTTTATAAATATATTCTTTTAATAACCTGGGTTCTGATGGCCGGCAAGTTCGGGGTTGAGCCGGATTTCAGATGCCGGGAGCGGCCACAGGTAATTTTTGTTTTTATCGAATACACGTCTTTCTACGAATATGGGTTCTATCCGGTTGGTTTCCGGGTTCAGGTAATCCATTCCGTACACCGTCCCGTTCATCACCGTTTCAGCGATCCGCCACCGTAGGATATCGAAATAACGGATGCCTTCTCCTGCCAGTTCTATCCTTCTTTCCTGCCGGATGGCTTCCCGTAACTGCTCCTGTGTAAGTCCACTCAGGTCCGGCAGGACATCTATGCTGCCTCCCCGGGCTCTTCGTCTTACTTCATTGATGGCATCAAGAGCAGCCTGGGTGGGCCCGTTGATTTCGTTTTCGGCTTCCGCGAAGGTCAGCAGTACCTCTGCATACCGGAGCAGAATGATATTGATGGAACACCGGGTCGGAAACTCCATGTCCTCTTTTAAAACATATTTTTTGAACTGATACCCGCTTATCGTTGCATGGTAGGAAGTGCCTATTTCATCTAAGGTGCCACTTCCGGGGGCCGGATTAAATAATTCGCCCTCCAGATACGGATGTGCATCCCCCGGTTGTATCATGGTGGCATACAAACGGGGATCCCCCGGTTCATACGCATCGACTAATGCCCGGGTAGGCACATAGTAGCTTTGTCCACGGGCGGAACGGGGTCCCATGCGTTCATACAGGTCATGAGCCGCTAAATCCGGCATGTGTTGCAGATCTAATAATACCTCTTTGCTGTTCTGGTTTTCGTAGGTGAAAACCGATGAATAATTCTCTAACAATCCATGTCCATATTCCGGTTTCATCACTTCCGCAGCTGCTTCACGGGCCACATCATACCTCCCGTTCAGCAGCGCAATGCGTGCCCTGAGGGCGTGAGCCGTTCCACGGGTCACGCGGCCTTTATCGGAGGAATCGTAAGAGATGGGTAAATCAGGCGCCAGGTCTTTTAACTCCTGTAAAAGGATATCTACAATTTCTGATTTATTCCTGCGGGGTTTCTGTGCATCTTCAATCAGGGTGACAGGCTCGTCAAAATAGAGTACGTCGCCATACAGATTGGTCAATGTATTATAACAATAGGCACGAAGGACGGTTACTTCGGCTATTAGTCTTTTCCGGAGCGTTTCGTTCATATCCGGGATCCGGTGTATATTTACCCGCACTTCGTTAGCTCTGCGGATACATTCATAATTGTTTCTCCAGACTTTTTTGAATATGTCCAGCATGGAGGTATGGGATCCGTTGGCAATCCGGGCCGGGTCTTCCCAGCTCCGTGCCGTACAGCCGTTATCAGAATAGCCTTCCATTTCAAAGATATCTGTTACTTCCCTGGCCCGGAAGATGCTGTAACAGGCATTGGTCGCCTGGATACCGTCTTTCTCCTGTTCCCAGAATGTCTCGGTAGTCAGTTCATTTTTAGGTAGCCTGTCCAGGAAAGAGTCATCACAACTACTGAACCATACAGTTAACAGTACAAACCCTATTGATTTTATTATATTGTTTTTCATACCTTTAAATTTTAAGATTTCTGTCTGTTAAAATGTAATATCTATCCCAAACGAATATATTTTAGATTGCGGATAATAGTTCGCCCGTCCGCCTCTTGTTTCAGGGTCCAGGTATTTTGCTTTTGTCAGTGTGCATATATTATCCCCTGATACGTAGAAACGCACCCGTTGAATGCCTATATGTTCAAGAACTGTTTTGGGAAGTGAATAACCTATCTGCAGGTTTTTCAACCGTAAATAGCGTGTATTCTGCACCCAGAAGTCGGACGATTCACTATTCTGTCCGGATTGATATACCAACCGGGGCCAGGAGGCATTTGGGTTGTCCGGTGTCCATCTGTCCAGCATATCTTTGGTGGTAAATCCGTCCCAGACTGGTCCTTCAATCAGGGCTCCATACAAGTAACCGTTACATTTACCCACTCCGTTGAAAAAGACATTCAGATCGAACCCTTTGTATTTACCTATCAGGGTTAATCCATAAGTATAGCGTGGTATAGTAGAACCAATGATCATTCTGTCCTCGTCATTGATGATCCCGTCGTTATTGATGTCTTTGTAGATCAGGTCACCCGGGCCGTTGTTGGGGTACTGGAAGGCATGGTTATCTACCTCTTCCTGGGTTTGGAAAAATCCATCCGTCACATACCCGTAAATAGAGCTCATCTCTTCTCCTTCACGGTGGATGAGGCGTCCATCGTCCCAAAGCGAATCTTCCCCGTATTTCAGGATTTTATTCTTCACGTCAGATAATGTAGCAATCACTCCATATTCAAAATCACCGGCCTGATCCATGTAACTCAGGCTAACTTCCCATCCTTTGTTCCGTACGGAACCTACATTCTGGAAAGGTGCATTTAATCCCACTGCTCCGGGGATCTCTTTTTCCAACAGAATGTCGTCAGTCGTTTTGATATAATAATCGGCTACTAAGGTCAGTTTGTTGTTCCATAAACCGGCATCTATTCCTATATCGAAACTGGTAGTCGTTTCCCAGGAGATCAGTTCGTTGCCTAACTGTCGTTGGGCCACCCCGTTTGCCAATTGGTTATTAAAGGAATAATTTCGGTCTAAACTTAATTTATGGAGATACTGGTAAAGGTTAATATCCTGATTCCCTAATTTCCCCCAGGAAGCTCTTACTTTCAGGTTACTGAGTTTTTCCAGATCCTTCATAAATCCTTCCTGTGATATACGCCAGCCACCGGAAAAAGAGGGAAAAAATCCGTAGCGGTTGCCTTTCGCGAAACGGGAAGAACCGTCATAACGGAAATTCGCTTCCAGCAGGTATTTTTCATCAAAAGAGTAATTCACTCTTCCAAAGAAAGAACGTAACGCCCATTCCTGTTCATTCCCCCAACCGTTTCTACCTTCCTCACTTCCGGCATTTAATGCTTGCAATTGGTTCGAGTAGAAATCTCTTCTATATGCACCCAGTGTTTTCTCGTGAAAATACTCCTGCGAGAAGCCCAGCATGGCCATAAAACTGTTTTTACCAATGGTTTTCATATAATCGCCCACCACCTGCCATTGGGTATAGTGATATTGATTGGAATTTTCCTCTAATTCACTGTCCCATTTCCGGATAAGTTGTCCGGTTTCATACTCTTTGAATTCATGCTCATTACGAAATCCTTTATTTTTGTAAAAATCTTCTTTCAATGTTCCACGTGCGGTAAGCGTCAGGTCTTTATATACTTTATACCGTATGAAGGGACTTACAATCATTTGAAGGCTTTTATGGTTCCAATATCCTGAAACTTCCGCGGCCGCCAGCGGATTTGCACCGGTAGGACCTAACGGGTAGGAACCGTCGGGATTTAAAGCCGGTAAGGTGGGAGGTACATCATGGAATAAATTCCAGTAAATATCACCCACTTTGGCAGGAATCTGGCGACTATGCATAAACATACTTACATCTAACCCGGCCTCTAATTTGCTGCTTATTTTAAGATCATTGTTTACTCTCAATCCATACCGTTCAAAGTCGGTATTAATGAGAATTCCTTCTCTTTTCAGATAATTCATGGAAATCGCTGTGGTGGCTATTTCGGAACCTCCGCTGACACTGACCGAATGTTTATGTTGCAATGCATTACGGAATAACAATCCCCACCAGTCAGTATCCGGATATTTGTAAGGATCACTGCCGGACAGCCTGATCTGTTCTTCGGTATATTTACGGGGCATATTCGCATTGTCACATGCTTCGTTGGACAACATCATGAAATCGCTGGCAGACACCCATTTGGGTTCACGGGTCAATGACTGGATGCCTATATGGCCATTATACCGGACAGTCAGTTTTCCGGCATTTCCCCGTTTAGTGGTGACTAAGATCACCCCATTGGCGGCACGCGCTCCGTAAATAGCTGCCGAGGCCGCATCTTTCAGAATGGAGATGGACTCAATATCCTGCGGATCAATGTTATCAATATCCCCTACGGTTACTCCATCCACAATCATCAGGGGAGCAGCGTTGTTGAAGGTACCTATGCCCCGGATCCGCATTTTGGCTCCGTCTGCACCCGGCTCACCCCCTTCATTATACACTGTCATGCCCGGTATCATTCCCTGGAGGGACTGAGAAGTACTGGCCATTGTGCGGGAATCCAATTTCTCACCTTTTACCGCATCGACAGCTCCTGTCAGGTTGGCTTTTTTCTGGATACCGTATCCGATAACTACCACATCATCCAGTTGTTGCAGGTCTTCCCTTAAATGGACAGTGACCCGGTCTCTGTCCCGTATATTGACCCGTTCGGTGATATAGCCAATATACCGGATCTCTATGGCATTGGTTCCCGGCGGGACAGATAGGATAAACTCACCGTTGTAGTCGGTAATCACACCGATCGATTCACCCGGCACCATCACATTGGCTCCGATAACAGGTTCGCCTGTATGGTCTTTTACCAGACCGGTAATCACTTTCTCCTGTTGGGGAGATCTCAGCTCTTCTCTTTTATTGAGTACGATCTGGCGGTCAGTGATCAGATAGGCTATATCCTGGTTTTTAAATAATTTATTCAGTATTTCCGGTACCTGTTCATCGACTGCTGCTATATCTACCTTCCGGTCTACATTCACTATTTTTTTGCTGTATAAAAAATGAAATTCGGATTGTTCTTCAATTTCATTCAGGACCTCTTCCACAGATACATTCCGCATGTTCAGGGTCAGGGAGGTGATCTGTGAATAGGTAGCATGTGCAAATGACTGGAGCACACTGCAAACAATAAAGATGAGAATCAGTCGCATGATTAAAAAGGGTTTAGAGACAAGTATTCGCCCCGAAGTTTTTTCAAGTAGATTTGTTTTCATACTTTTGTTGTGTTTAGTTAGAAATTAAGGTGGTTCTTTATTCTTTGACTAAGCGGTGAAGGGAGGTGTGCGAGACCTCCCTTTTTTATTGGCTTGTCATTGAGAATTTATTTATACTTCGTTTCCATAGGCTTATTTAATTTAAAGATGAACGAATTGGATTCTATTTTTCTTTCCTCTTATATATAGGACGTTTGAACTTAGAAATCCCACAATGCTATCTGCTGTTTTTTTTCTTTGCTTTTATTATTTTGATTTTTTGTTTACCGAATTCACCTTTATCAGTCTGGTTTCTGGTCTCTTTTTGGTATTCGATAGGAGCAGACAGTTGCATGAGCCGGAGAATTTCGTCTAAGGATTCCTCTTTAAAAGTAGCCCGGTAAGGGTAAGCGGCTATTTCCGGATCGTTGACTTCCATCTCTATATTAAATGTATTTCCTATTTTCCGGAATACATATTCTAACGGATCATCCCGGAATACGAGTGCTCCGTCTTTCCAGGCATACCATTTGTAAGGATCTGTTTTTGTGATTTCGCACTGTGAGGTATATTTGTTGAAGCCCATACGTTCTCCCGGCAATAAATTGAAGGAGGGTGTATTTCCGATGGTAATATCTACGATTCCTTTTATTAATGTAATCGCAATCAACGAATCGTTTTTGTAAGCTTCGATATTAAACGAGGTGCCGGTAGCCTGTAAGGTGACTTTATCCAGATGAACCAGGAATGGATTAGCTTTATCGGACTCAACTTCAAAATATCCTTCTCCGTTTAGCTGCACTTCCCGTTTACCGGGAATAAAAACAGCCGGGAATTTTATGGAACTTCCGGCATTTAACCAGACAGTAGACCCATCCGGCAGATTAATTTCCGAGCGGGTACCATAGGGAGAGAATATTTCCTGGAAAGTCTCTTCTGCGTACACTGTTTCTTTATGGAAATAGGAATAAACAGAAACCAGTAGCAGGGAAAGTAACAGAACGGCCGCGGCCTGTTTCCAGTAAAACAGGAAAGAGCTATACCATTTGGAGGAATCCGTTTGTTGGATTACCCGGTTGTGGGCTTTCTCCACATCAATAGAGCCGGGTGAGAAAGCCGGATGGAGGGTGTGCCAGATATTCCGGACCTGATTATACTCTTTCCGGTTCTCTGCTGATTCCTTTAGCCAGCCGGCCAGTTGTTCTTCTTCAGCAGGAGTCGCTTTGCCTGATAAATAGGTGAAAATAAGTTGTTGTATGTTGTTATTCGTATTCATTCTTTCACTGTTATAAATAAGACGTTCCAGGATAAATTTCCCACATACGGAATAGGCTTTATTTTAGAAAAATCCGGGAAATAAAAATAAAAAATCTTTCAGGTGTTCCCGCAGGAGTTCTAAGGCTTTACTGATCCGCACTTCTACAGTTCGTTCGGAAACTTGTAATTGGTCTGCAATCTCTTTGTATTTGAGTCCTTCAAACCGGTTCATTTCAAAAGCCCGGCGGTAATTTGCGGGTAGTTTTTCCAGTGCGTTTGTCAGTTGTTGTAGTAAATCCGAATAAAGAATATAATTTTCTGTATCTATATCTTCCAGGATTGAATGGGTATAAGAGGAGATGTGATCATCCATGATCCGGCGGTGCCGCAGTTCATCCAGGCATCCGTTCCGTACGGCTTTGAGCAGATACGCTTTTAAGGAGGATTGAATGTCCAATGCTGAGTGGTCGTTCCATAGTTTCAGGAAAACCGATTGGACAATGTCTTCACATACAGTTTGTTCCGGCAGAATAGATCCTCCGAATAATACCATATCTCTGTAATAGGTTTTAAATAACAGAGAAAATGCTTTTTTATTACCCTGTTTTAAGGCTGCAAGCAGAGATGATTCTTCTGTCATACCAGAGTTGTTTTCTACAGATTATTGCATCTATGGCTTTTTTATAACTACTATTTACTATCTCTCTCAAATACAATCATCTGCAACAAACATACTATTTTTATTTAATTAATCCTCTACCTCTAAGGTAAATTATGAATTTGGTTTCTAATTGAATTCTAATAGGACTTTAATTATTCTCTAACTTCACCCGCGGGCCTCCTTTTTTACTTTTGTACAGTCAAATGAAAAACAAACGAATTGACAATTGGCTAAGGCTGATCTAATGATTGAGAATGCCCAATTGACAATTAAAAAAGGAGGACTTTCCGATGTGGAAAAGAGTACGAAGAAAAAAGAAACAGGAGACCTGGCAATTTAACAGTGAGAAATTGTTTCTGGCGGCTACCCAGGAGTTAAGAAATATCTATACCTATTTGAATACTTCACCGGATGGGCTTTCGGCTCACGAAGCAGAGACCCGTTTACTGATGTATGGAAGGAATGAGATTGCCCGTGAACGGAAAGATAAATGGTTTATGATGTTCATCAAAACATTTATCAATCCGTTTATTGGTATCCTGATGTTCCTGGCCCTGCTCTCTCTGGTCATTGATGTCCTGTTGGTGGCACCGGAAGAGCGTGAGTGGAGTACGGTTATTATTATAACCACAATGGTGGCCATTAGTAGTTGTCTGCGTTTTTACCAGGAGTGGAAGTCGGGGAAGGCTACGGAGGCTTTGAAAAAGATGGTCAATAATACGGCGTCGGTTTACCGGTATGGCAATAAAGAGACGCAGGAAGTCAATATGGCAGAGCTGGTGCCGGGCGATGTTATTACGTTGTCTGCCGGGGATATGATCCCGGCCGATGTCCGTATTGTAGAATCCAAAGACTTGTTTATCAGTCAATCGGCTTTAACCGGTGAATCTGATTCTATAGAAAAGACCCCGGAATTACAGAACCGGAACCACAAGACGGGAAGTGTCGTGGAGCTGGACAATATCTGTTTTATGGGTGCCAATGTGGTGAGTGGTTCCGGAAAAGCCATCGTGGTGGCAACCGGTTCCTGTACTTATCTGGGAGTAATTGCCCGGAATCTGGTAGGTGAACGGGCGCAGACCAGTTTTGATAAAGGGATCAATAATGTGAGTCTCTTGCTGATCCGTTTTATGCTGGTGATGGTACCATTTGTTTTTCTGGTGAACGGGATTACCAAAGGGGATTGGTTTAATGCTTTCATCTTTGCGGTATCAGTAGCGGTTGGATTAACGCCCGAGATGTTACCTATGATCGTGACTTCCAATCTGGCGAAAGGGGCGATTTCTATGTCCAAACGTAAAACGATCGTAAAGAATATGAATGCGATCCAGAGTTTTGGTGCTATGAATATTCTATGTACGGATAAAACCGGAACCCTGACACAGGACAAAATTGTGCTGGAGCGTTATCTGAATGTATTAGGGGAAGAGGATATGCGAATTTTGCGGCATGCTTATTTTAACAGCTACTTCCAGACGGGACTGAAGAACCTGATGGATAAAGCCATTCTGTCTCATTGCAAGGAATTGGGATTTGAAGAGATTGAAACAGATTACCGCAAGATTGATGAGATACCCTTTGATTTTACCCGCCGGCGGATGTCGGTGGTGATTGAAAGTGAAAAAAATAAACGCCAGATCATTACAAAAGGAGCTGTTGAAGAGATGCTCAATATTTGTTCCCATGTAGAATATGACGGGAAAGTACTTCCTATTACCCGGGAACTGTGTGACGGGATTTATAAACAGAGTGCCCGGTTGAACCGTGAGGGAATGCGGGTGCTGGCGATTGCGCATAAAAGCTGGGTGGAAAAAGAAGGAGCGTTTGCCGTGGAGGACGAGTCGGATATGGTATTACTGGGTTATCTGGCTTTCCTGGATCCTCCCAAACCATCTGCCTATGAGGCTATCCGCACTCTTCATGAACATGGGGTAGAAGTAAAGGTCTTATCGGGTGATAATGATGCAGTGACCCGGACCGTGTGTCAACAAGTAGGGATCAGTACCACGCATGTGTTGCTGGGAATGGAGATTGAGGAGATGAGTGATGAGGAGCTGCAAAAACGGGTAAGTGAAGTAACGGTGTTTGCTAAACTGACTCCTATGCAGAAGGCACGGATCATCACCCTGTTACAAAAGCTGGATAATACGGTGGGATTTCTGGGGGATGGTATCAATGATGCCCCGGCACTCCGGCAGGCAGATATCGGAATCTCTGTGGATACAGCGGTGGATATTGCCAAGGAAGCGGCGGATATTATCCTGTTGGAAAAAGACCTGATGGTCTTGGAACAGGGAGTAGAAGAGGGACGGAAAATCTTCGGGAATATCATGAAGTATATTAAAATGACGGCCAGTTCAAACTTTGGAAATATGTTTAGTGTGATGGCTGCCAGTGCCTTCCTGCCGTTCCTTCCGATGATGCCTATCCATTTACTGGTTCAGAACCTGTTGTATGATATTTCTCAGACGACCATTCCGTTTGATAGTGTGGACAAGGAGTATCTGGCTAAACCCCGTAAATGGGATGCCTCAGACCTGAAACGTTTTATGATCTATATCGGGCCCATCAGTTCTATCTTTGACATCGCTACTTATCTGGTGTTGTGGTTTGTGTTTAAGTATACTTTACCGGAACAACAGGCTTTCTTCCAGTCGGGATGGTTTATTGAAGGATTGTTGTCACAAACACTGATTGTACACATGATCCGTACCCGTAAGATCCCGTTCATTCAAAGCCGGGCTTCCTGGCCGGTGATGTTTGCTACATTCGCGATCATGGCGATTGGAATCCTGATTCCGTTTACTGACTTTGGGGCTCATCTGGGATTTAAACCCTTGCCATTTAGTTATTTCCCCTGGCTGGCCGGTATCCTGGTTACCTATTGTGTGATGACTCAGCTGGTGAAGAACTGGTATATCAGGAAGTTCGGACGGTGGCTGTAATAAATCAGGAATTAAGAGTTAAGAATGAAAAGAGGGAACTTCCTATCCAAAGGAGTTCCCTCTTTTTATTCTTTGTTTCGGACTTGTAGCCCAGTGCTGTTCACAAGATTATTTTACAGGCCGTAGGCCTATCCTATCTTAGGCCCCAGCAACGCTGGGGTTCGGATGATGATCAAATAGTTGCGCACCGTAGGTACAGTATAGGAAAAATAATAGACCTTACTATCTGCTATGCTGTGCTTCCAGCCCTCAATTTATTCTCTATCATTAACCCCCAGCGTTGCTGGGGGCTAAGATATTTTACCCCTACCGGGGTGCAGGAATAAATGTGTGTAAAGAGTAACTTGAGAGGGGTAAGGGGTGTGTTTTATAACCAGCACAGAAGTTTGTATAACAAGCAGGATTTGTATAACATTCATCTAAAAATAATCCTTTTATGGGTCTGTAAATGATAGTTCCGGTTATCATATTCTCCTCTGGTGTCAATGGATTTGCAATCCGGATCAAAAGATCCTAATACTCTTCAGGCGGGGATTACAAATCCCCTTCGACCAATAACTTCCGGACAATTATTCCCGGGAGTTCCTCTCTCTTTTATTAAGTAGCGCTTTGAATTATTCTGTTGTTGCCAGATTAGGAGTGCCGTCGGGTTGGTAGGCATATTGCATGGTGATGACCCCATCCATATTGTCTTTGAGATAGATTTTTGCGTACTTACCGGCCGCTGTTCTGACTGCAAATATTTTCGGAGTAGTGACAGCTCCCATACTGGCCAGGTTTAATGTACAGTAAGCATTCAGTACCGGACTGTAACTGTATTCTTTTGTCAGGGCCGGGGGCATGGTAAACATCAGTCCCGTACCATATTCATCTGTCTGATAGCCCTCTGTCGGCACTTCGATCAATTCATTGAATACCTTTTCTTTATCCTCCTGGTTTGCACCTATTTCTATAGCGCCTCCGTTTCCTATACCGGAAGTTCCGCTGTTAGAACGTACATGTACGCGTGTGAAAGCAATATCCCAGGATAGGTCTTCATACCACGCTTCATCATCTGCCGGGGTATTGGCCTCCCCTGTTCCGACTATTTCTCCCTTCTCAAAAGAAAAGTAATACCAGATCTTAAAACCGGTTCTGTCATCCGGATGGCCGGGAGTAGTAATAATAATCTCATTATCACTGGTAGGAGTAGAGAGTGCTTTTTGCTCTATTTCGATGGTTTGTGTGTCTGCCTGGCCGGATTGGATGGTGAGGGTTGCCGAACGGGCATTCCGGAGGTCTGAGTTTTCACCATCCAGTGTAATGGTGATTTGTTGGGTTCCACTTCCGTATTCGGGAGCAATGGTACACCATTTTTCAGAGGAGTGGATGACCCAGCCTACGTTAGATTGAATGGTAAACGTCTGGGTAATATCCATTGCTTCCAGTGTAAAGGTGGTTGCGGAAACTTTTAACTGAGGTGTTTCGTTATCGTCTTTACATGCCGGTAAAGTGAGCACCAGAAAAGAGAAGACACCGGTTAATACATAGGAAAAGATTTTCTTCATATCGCTTATTTAATAAATGACCCGTTTTATATTGGTGGCAAAGGTAGAAGGGAAACTGTTTAAAAGCAATCACTATATGTAGTGATTTATTATCCTGTCAGAAAATGCACCAAAAGACAATTTGATATACTTTATTTACGGAAAATGAAAATGTTTGTTTTGTGTAAAACATATTCCGGAAAAAATAAATAAAACATCCCCGAAATGTGGATCGAAAAGATTTGGGAAAGATAGGAAAGGTCGTTAATTTTGTTAACATTCAAGGTAATGGAGAACTATAAACGCTGTGTATAAATGCCTTTTCTCTTTTTTACCTGATCCTATACATACAATGTTAAACCGCTAAAACGTTCAGAAATGAAATTAAAAAAGATCAGGATATCTAATATGGATCATCCCCAGGCACTGGATTTTTACCAGGAAGTGTTAACCTTTCTACGGAGTATAGATACGGTTCCTTTTGAAAAGTATGTCTGTTCCCTGAAACGCTCTGTTGAGAATTTTCAAACCTCTTTACTTATTTACCGTCGTAACTATCTGACCCGTCAGATCAGTTTGGAACAGCGTAATTTGCAACATAATCTGATGTCCCTGAAATACAGACTGAAAAAGAACCGGGAATCTGGTTCTGCCGGGGTTATGACACTTTCACAAAAGGCGATGATCATTCTTGAGTACTATTATTCCACCAAACATATTTCGGTTTGTGAAAAGGATGATAAGATATTCAATGTGGTAGATGCTATGGAAGACATGATCACAGAAAAGGAACTGGTTGAGATTGGGATCGCCTCTTATCTGAAAACACTGAAAAAAGTAAATGAAAAGATGAGAACATTGATCTCTCAAAGGAGTGAAATCCCTGTAAAGGAAACAACGCATTCGCTGATTACTCACCGGCAGGAGGCGGATCATGCGTATCGCGAACTGATCAGTTTTGTGAATATTTTATATAAGAAAAATAACCACGATGTATTGTTAAAACAAATTGTTGAGGTTCTGAATGGGTTGATCCTTAGCCAGTATGAGAAAGTTGGTTCTGCTTTGTATCCGGCCGGAAAGATTCACACAGGTTCTACAAAAGGTCAGAATCTGGAAGTAGCTTCCTGATTTTTTTAGATACCGGGACGAATAACGGATAGTGGAAAGGTTCGTAATTTAAAACCTGTTTGTTGTTTTGGTACGATTTTCTCTTTCTGTGTAGTTATAATATATTCTATTTTGTTATGTCTGGTTTACGAATCCCCTTTCACTATTCGTTATTCGTCCCGGTATGGTTACAGATTTGTTCCGCAGGCTCTTTCCAGTTCAATCAGGGCTGAGCGGAAGTCTTTAACCGTTTCAATATGTTGTTCCCGGATCTCGTTGTAGGTACGTTGGGCAATCAATACTTCCAGAATATCAGTTTCTCCCCGTTTGTAAGTGTAGACTACACCATCCAGCAGTTTTTGTGCATCTTCCAGCAAAACAGTATTGTATTGGTTCACCTGTTTACGGGCGGCTTCAAAGGCAAGGTATGCCTGGGCCACTTCTGCTTCGATCTGCAATTCTACACTCTGTTGTTCCACTTTGCTTTTTTCTACAGCCAGACGTGCAGACCGTAAGGCTCCTTTATTGGTGTTCGAGAAAGGGAGGGGGACAGAGATACCGGCTTTTACCATATCCCGTTCAGGAAGCCAGCCGTTCCAGTCGCGTTCAAATCCGACCATAAGTCCCAGGTCGATCCGCCGCTCGGCTTTGGCCAGTTTTAACTGGTTCATTGCAATCTCAGAATTTTTGAGAGAGGCCATCAGGTCCAGCCTGTTCTCCAGGGCACGCATGGTCAGTTCCCGTAAAGAGAATTCCCGGTAAGGAACCTCAAAGTGGCCGGAGGGGATATAAAGTGTATCCGCATTTCTACCCATGTATTGGTTTAAAGTGACAAGGGCTGATTCAAAATTGGCCTCCTGCTCATAGACTTCATTGAGTAATGACGCTGCTTCAAGACGGGACTGGCGGGCATCGTTTTCAGTTATTTCGCCCAGCCGGTGACGGATACTGTCTGATTGGCTTAACTGGAGCATATAGTCATAGGAGCTTCTCCGGAACTGGAGAATCTCCTTTTCTTTCAGGGCTTCCAGAAAAGCATCTGCGGCTTCAGCGGAAAGTTCTCTGAAAAAGAACTCCACCGCCAGCCGTTCCAGTTCCGCCTCGCTTCGGGCCAAACGCACCCGGGCTTTACGTTTACCTCCTAATTCCAGATCGTAACTCAGTTCTACTGAATAAAAATCTTCTCCGGCTTCAAAGGCGATTTCCGGATCGGGCAGAACTTTTGCAGCGATGATTTCCGCTTCGGCAATCTTAATATTGAATTTCTCAGCAATATATTCCAGATTCCCGTTGCCGACCCGTTGCAGGTATTCGGACAATGTGAGTTCCGGATGAGAGTATCCTTCTTTTTCGGCAGCTTGTGCCCGGGGAAGTATCCCCGGTAGCAAGCTAAAAAAGATTCCGGTCATATATATACATATTCTT
Organism: Tannerellaceae bacterium; assembly: GCA_021201565.1. Classification (GTDB taxonomy): domain Bacteria; phylum Bacteroidota; class Bacteroidia; order Bacteroidales; family Tannerellaceae; genus UBA4116. The sequence goes on along the minus strand of JAJQES010000336.1, from coordinate 4,130 downwards.
TTCATATTCTATAGTGTTATATCGTTTTGTTTACTCTGCTACTTTTGTTTCCGCTATTTCCGGTGCTTTTTGTGGTTCAGTGCCGAATCTTTTTTCCATCAGGTGATACATGACGGGAAGAACAAACAGGGTAACGGCTGTTGAGAACAGGAGTCCGTATACGATCACTGTTGCCAGCGGGCGTTGCACATCCGACCCGATACCGGTCGCCATAGAGGCGGGCAGAAGACCTAACATACTGGTTGTCGCTGTCATCAGTACCGGACGGAAGCGGTGGCGGGCTCCTACGGTGACTGCACGGAAGAGATCCATACCCTCTTTTCGCAGTTGATTGAAGTGGGAAACCATAATCACTCCATTCTGGATCGCAATTCCGAAGAGGGCAATAAAACCTACGGCAGAAGAAACGTTGAGGGTCATCCCCCGCAGATTTAATGCGAGCATACCTCCGAAAAGTGCCAGGGGAACAATGCCTAATACTAAACCGGCCTGGCGGAATTTTCCGAAAGCCAGATACAAAAGGATAAACATGATTCCTAAAGCAAGCGGAACAATGAATCCCAGTCTGGAATAGGCACGGTGTTGATTCTCAAACTGGCCGCCCCACTCAATCCGGTACAGGTGATGATCATAGTCTACATTCTTTTCAATCGCTGCCTGTGCTTCCCGCAGAAAAGAAGAAAGATCCCGGTCACGCAGGTTTAATTTCACAGTCAGGTGCCGTTTGTTCATTTCCCGTGTGATCGTGCTTTCTCCGGTACTTAAACGAATATCGGTTACCTGCGAAAGGGGAATCTTGGAACCATTTGCAGAAGTCAGCATCAGGCCTGCGATTTTTTCGGGGGTGTCCCGTGCATCTTCTTTGTATTTACAGGTAATATCATATACCCGGTCTCCCTGGTAGATCTCTGAAATAGCTTTTCCACCGATAGCAATCTCGATTAACTCATTTACATCAGATACATTCAGTCCATACCGGGCAATAGCATCCCGGTCCATGTGGATCTGTAACTGTGGCAGAGGCGGTTCCTGGTCAATATCCAGGTCTACAGCTCCTTTTACGTTTTCAAGCGTTGCGAGCACCTCTTCTGCAATTCGCCGGGTTTCTTTGAAATCATTTCCAAAGACTTTGACTACCAGCTCACTGTGTGCACCGGATATTTTATCCATTACCCCGTCAATCATTGGTTGGCTGAATCCGACTGTGTAACCGGGCATAGACGCATATTCACGGGCCAGTTCATCGATCAGGTCTTTTTTCGTTTTCCCCCGTGGCCATTCATCGTAGGGTTTGATCCCAACCGATACCTCAAAGTGGGAGGGAGTAAAAGGGTCCGTTCCATCGTCGTTCCGACCGGCCTGTACGGCGACGTAAGTAACTTCCGGATATTTCATTGTGCGGTGACGTAAGGTATCGGACATCTCCCTGGATTTTTCGACCGAGATGCCCGGAGGCAGATTTACCTGTAACCAGATAGATCCTTCATCGAGTTCAGGCAGGAAGTCTTTTCCTACTGTTATAGAGAGTAGAACCGCTCCGGCAAAGATGATTGCCATACCGATGCCTACTTTTTTAGGCATGCACACTATCTTATTCACTACTTTGGAATAAATTTCAGTTAGTTTTTCAAGCCACTTGTTGTGATAGATCTTACGTGGCTTGCGATATAAGGCATAGGCGATTCCCGGGATCAGGAATACGGCCAGTAATAGGGCTCCTATCAGTGCGTAACTAACCGTGAATGCCATGGGGGTAAAGAGTTTACGTTCTACCCGTTCAAAAGCAAACAGGGGCAGGTAAGCGGTAATAATAATGATTGTCGAAAAGATGATGGGCTTACCTACCTGGGTTACCCGTTGAGCAATCGATAACTCTGTCAGCTCTTCGTTTTCATGATCCTCCCGTTTCTTCAGGATGGTTTCCATCATCACAATACCACCATCCACAATGATCCCAAAGTCCACTGCACCCAGCGACAACAGGTTTGCAGGAATATTAGTAAATTTCATTAAGATGAAAGCAATCAGCATAGAGAGGGGAATCGTCACAGCTACCAAAACAGCTCCCCGCCAGTTACCGAGGAAGATGATCAGGATAACGATCACCAGCGCCATTCCTTCCAGAAGGGTTCTGGATACGGTGGTTAAGGTGGTATTTACCAGTTCGGTCCGGTCCAGGAAGGCGTGGATATGTACTCCTTCCGGGAGAATCTCATTATTTAGTTCATCGACAGCCTGGTGGATACCGTCCAGGACACGGGATGGGTTTTCATGTTTTAATAAAAGGACGATCCCCTGGATACTTTCCGAATATTCACGGGTACGGTCTGTATATCCGAATACCCCTTTGCGTTCCAGATTCCCGTATTTTAATTTCCCAAGATCACTCAGGAAAATGGGAACTCCTTTTTCGGAACTTACTACAATTTTCCCCAGGTCTTCCAGATCATTGATCTGGCCGATCCCGCGTACTACGTAGCCCAGATCCCCCCGGTTCAGGATACTTCCTCCTACATTGGAGTTGTTATTTTCAACGGCCTCGATCACGTCATCCAGTGCCAGGTGGTATTGTTCCAGTTTTTGCGGATCAATCTCAATCTGGAATTGAGTGGTGATCCCTCCGAAGTTACTGACATCCGCTACTCCCGGCACCTCTTTCAGGCGTGGGATGATCACCCAGTTTTGCAGATCCGTCAGATCCCGTAAAGAGTGTTCGTTACTTTCTATAATGTACCGGTAAATTTCTCCGGTAGGTGAAGTGAGCGGGTCAAGTTCAGCCATAGCATCGAACGGAAGTTCTACTTCATTCAAACGTTCCTGTACCCGCTGCCGGCTCCAGTAGTCTTCCACACCATCCGTAAATACGATAGTGATCATGGAAAGGCCAAACGTACTTTTACTGCGCATCACGTGCATACCCGGAACTCCGTTCAGAGCTCTTTCCAGGGGAATAGTGATCTGTTGTTCAACCTCTTCGGCGGCTAATCCCGGCACCTGGGTCACAACCTGTGAAGTCACATCGGCAATGTCGGGATAGGCCTCAATAGATAACTGTTTCCAGGAGTAGTATCCAAATACAGCCAGCAGGATGAAGAGGGCTACCATTACCCAGCGTTTCTGTATGGTGGTTAAAAAGAATTTGTCCATAATAATTGTTCATTTATATATGTGCAGGCATCTCCGAATGGTATAAAGGCACGGATTCGGAGATTCGAGCCAGCGATGTGCTTTTTTTCAAATATTAATCTCTCCTTTAGAGGGTGGGTTAGAGCTGTCTTACTTCAAATAATACCCACCTTCTGAAATTATCTGTAGGCCTTTGGTGATTCCTGCTGAAATAAAGGCTTTTCCATCCCGGGTCACTTCCACTTCTACCGGTGTTTTCTGATAGGTATTTGTATCTGTTTGTACAAAAACGTATGTCATCTTTTCGTCCTGTAGTAATGCTTTTTCCGGGATCACCAGGTAAGGAGAGGGAACATCGTTAAAATGGACAGTTACATACATACCCAGCTTCAATAATTCATCCGGATTATCACATACGGAAAGTACACGTACAGACCGTGTCTCTTCGTCTATTGCTTCATCAATATGGAATACTTTTCCGGTGAGTTTTTTCCCCGGATAAGCGGGTAAGTGGATCTCGAGCTCACTATTATTGTGGATAAAACGCAGGTCTTTTTCCTTTACCTGGGCAGCAATCCATACCTGTGCCACATTGGCAACTACGGCAACCGGTTCGGCATCATCTTTCAGATATAATCCGGTTACTACATTGTTTTCAATTACATTCCCGGTGAGTGGTGCCCGGATCACCAGCGGTTGTCCCAGACGCATGTCTTCCGGATTTACATGATAAATCTGTAAAGCGGCGTATGCATTTTCATATTCCTTATCGGCTATTTTTAGTAAATTAACAGCTTCTTCCAACTCTTTTTCAGAAGCAACTCCGTTCTGAAACAGGTCTTCCTTACGCTTCATATCTTTTAAAGCAAGCTCACGTTCGGATTGAGCCTGGAAAAATTCTTTCTGAACTTCAATAAATTCGCTGGATGTAATTTCAAACAGCGGAGTGTTTGCCTGTACGCTTTGTCCCAGCGACAGGTAGGATTTGGTGATCCGTCCGGCAA
>JAJQES010000097.1 GCA_021201565.1 Tannerellaceae bacterium | reverse complement strand
ATTCTATGAAATCCTATTTGATATCTTTTTGTTTATCACTTTTTATACTGCTTACAGGGATCGCATGCGCCGGTACGCATGAGCAGGTAAAAGAAGTGGATATTTGTATTTACGGCGGAACTTCCGCCGGAGTGATCGCAGCTTATACGGCTAAGATGTCGGGCAAATCAGTCCTGCTGGTTGAACCCCGCCGGAATCTGGGCGGAATGAGTTCCGGGGGGCTGGGTTATACCGACATTGGCAATAAATATGTAGTTACCGGACTGGCTCTTGACTTTTACAGAAGATTAGGTACCCATTACGGTAAACTCGAACAATGGATCTTTGAACCCTCCGTGGCTGAACATATTTTCAACGGCTACATCAACCGGGCGAACGTAGAAGTCCTCTACGAAAGACGGCTCAAAGATGTGAAAAAAAACGGCAACAGGTTACACTCCATCACCTTGGAACATACCTACGGAAGCCCGGACCAGAAAGAGATCCGCATACGGGCCAAACAGTTCATTGATTGTACCTATGAAGGAGACCTGATGGCCAAATCCGGTGTTTCTTATACGGTAGGTCGTGAAGCAAACAGCCTGTATGGCGAGACCTGGAATGGTGTTCAATTACTGGACGGGCACCAGTTTCATGTAGATATTGACCCATACGTCATTCCGGGCGATCCTGCCAGTGGCCTGCTTTGGGGAATTAGGGATGCTCCGCTGGAACCTGCCGGAAGCGGAGATAAAAAAGTGCAGGCCTACAACTTCCGGATTGCGTTAAGTAACCGTCCGGAAAACCGGATTGAAATAACAGAACCGGAAAACTATCATCCTTCCCGGTATGAAATTCTGGTGCGGATTAATGAAAAGAAACGGTTCAACAGTCTGCACGATATATTTATCTGGAGCCACATGCCCAACGGAAAAACCGATATCAACAACCGGAATGCATTCTCAACCGATATGATCGGAGCCAATTGGGACTATCCGGAAGCGGATTATAAGGAACGGGAACGCATCTGGCAGGAACATGTAGACTATACAAAAGGGTTACTCTATTTCGTAGGGAATGATCCACGTATGCCGGAAGAGGTGCGTAACGAAATGAAACAGTGGGGTTATCCAAAAGACGAGTATGTAAACAACGGGCATTGGTCGCACCAGTTATACGTACGGGAAGCGCGCCGCATGATCGGTGAAAAAGTGATGACCCAGCACCATTGTGAAGGCCGTGAAACCTGTACGGATGCAGTCGGCTGGGCTGCCTATACCATGGATTCCCATAATTGCGACCGCCAGATCGTGAACGGTGTCGTGCGGAATGAAGGAAATGTAGAAGTAGGCGGCTTCAATCCCTACCCCATCTCCTACCGGTCCATCACCCCCAAACAATCCGAAGCGGCAAACCTGCTGGTGCCTGTCTGCCTGTCTGCTTCCCATATAGCCTACGGGTCCATTCGCATGGAACCCGTCTTTATGGTGTTAGCACAATCAGCCGCCACAGCGGCCTGTCTGGCCATTGATAAATATGAGAATACTGTTCAGAATGTTGATGTGAACCATCTGCAACAAATCCTGGCAGCGAATCCGCTGGCTGACGGCACCACTCCCGACATATTAGTAGACGATGATAACCGGTCGCTTGTCACTCTTACCGGAAATTGGGAAACCGGTTCCCGTCACGGTTACGGACTTACTTACCTGTTTGACGAGTCTAAAGGAGCCTCTTTAAAGAGTGTCCGCTACCAACTGCCGGTAAAAAATGCAGGAAACTATACGGTCTATTTTTATTACCCCCGTCTGCAGGGAGCCAGTAGCCATATACATACCACGATCTCCACACCGGAAGAAACAGTAGAGAAGACCGTATATGCAAAAGAGATTGTAATCGAAGGACAAACTTCCGGTGAATGGGTTTCGTTAGGTAGTTATACCTTCCCCACTGGAAACGAATCCTATATTGAAATTTCCAACAAAGGAGCCGACGGTACAGTAGTTGCCGACGCCATTCTGTTAGTTCCTGAATTCTAAAGCTCAGAAAAGAGATGTTTAAAAAGCAGCAAACTTTTCAGACATCTCTTTTCTACCTCTTACTTTCTCTCTCCCCTATCCAGTCGTTTCTTTGCACCGGTATGAGGATCTGTGATCCGATTGATAAACTATCTGCCTGGATAGCTTTCAGGGATTAGACGGAATTCCGGATCTGGAGATCCTTATATTCATTAGTCGGGGATCGGGAGATCCCCTCCGACCAAAAATTTCTACTAAAGATCTGAGACAGGCTATTATTCCTGAATCCGGCTTTTTAGGTCCATACGTACGTGTGGAGCGAAATCTAATGCCGTTCCCCTTTCATTGCACATATAGCAGCCCCCAGGGCAGCCTCCTCCCGGGAAGAAGAAAAATGTAATTTCATGTCGAATTGATCTTCCAATGCCCTGGAAAGAAGTTTATTCTTTTTAATTGCATTGCCGGAACCGACCATACAATCTTTGCCGTTCCGGATCTCTTCCGGCAACAACCGGTAAAAGTCATATAGTTCCCGGCTAATGCCCTGCAAAAAGCCCAGTGTTAAAGCCTCCGGTGTAAAATTATGCCGGGAGATGTTTTCTATTTTTCCCCTTTTCCAGGGTTCGTAACGCGTACCGTCAAACAGCGTTTCTACGACCGGTAAATTAGCCGGCTCTGCCGGATAGGCAAAAGAGGTCATGACTTTATACATATCCGCCGGGTCAGGTACTTTTCCGGTAAAAGCCCGTACAGTCTGTTCAAAGAAATTTTTCAATAAAGCAAACGCCTGTCCGCCACATAAAGCAGCTCCCACTAATAAATACCCTCCGCCCGGAAAAGGGCGCGTATCCAAAGAGGGCACCTTTACAAATTCCGGAGAATAAACAGATAGCTGGCTACTGGTTCCAATGGTTATATGAACCGTTCTTTCAATATTCCGGACAGACCCAAGAAAAGCTGCCTGGTTATCACCAATCGCTGAATAGACCGGAATACGGTTGTCATACTTCCCGCTACATATCGCCGAATCATCCAGCGCAGGCACTATAGAGGTGTCTATGTTCACTTTTGTCAACGCCTCTTTATCAAAGCTCAGATGCTCCGTATCAAAAAAGCCCAGACTGGCTCCGTTAGAATAGTCTGTCAGCGGTTCATGGCCTCCTACTAATTTCATCACGACATAATCCATAATGGTACAAATACGGGATGTATTTTCCGGTACCAGCTGATTCTCCTGGTTATAAAAATGAGTAACTAAGCCATAACCGGTAGCCAATGGATACCCTGTCTTTTCGGAAAGAAATGCCGAATATGTTTTCCCCTCTTTATAAAGTTCATTACCCCGTGCATCCTGCCAGCTATATAAGGGACTAAGCGGAAGGCCTGCCTTATCCGTATACAACATGCCATGCATCTGTCCGGTAATACCAATTCCGTTTACAGAAGGATAGCGTACAAGGAAATCGTCCAGTACCTGTTGTACCAGTTCCAGGATCCGCTCCGGACATTGTATTTTCTCCCAATGCCTGTCAGCCGGTATATGGGCATCATTGGTGACCGTTACCGATTCGATTTTGTTGTCTTTATCATTATATATGATACCACTGACGGAGGATGTTCCGATATCTATTCCTATAAAATGCATATAATGTTTTTATATTAATTATTACTTATAAAGCAGAGGATGTATAGCAAGCGATAAATCCGGGAAATTTACAAAGGTACGGTGTATCCGCAAAACCAACCTATTTTAACGTTTGAAGATGCGGATAAGAAAAGCCAGGTAGGCAGCACAAAAGGTTAGCACAATCACCGCACCGGTCTGCCCCCCCAATGCATCTGAGGCAAATCCCATCAGGACCGGGAAAACAGCCCCTCCGGATATACCCATGATCATCAGGCCGGAGACTTCATTATTCCGGGAAGGCATATAAGATAACGCACGGGAGAAAATAACCGGAAATACATTTGAATTACCCACTCCGATCAAAGCCACACATACATATAGGCTCCAACTGGTATAGCTGAAATAAAGTCCTGCGACACCTGCCAGAATAATACCGGTACTGATCATAAAAAAATTACGCGGAGGATATTTAGATAAAATAAAAGTTCCGGCCAGACATCCGAAAGTGCGGAACAGAAAATAGAGACTGGTAGCATATCCGGCTTCCCCAAGTACCATTCCACTTCTTTCCATCAGTAATTTAGGAGCCGTTATATTAATGCCCACATCAATTCCTACATGAACCAGAATTCCCAGAAAAAGAAGCAAAATCATTTTATCACCCAGCAACCCGAAACACTCTGTAAAAGTAGAAGGGGTACCTTCTACCGGTTTTTCTTGGATAGGAGTAAAAAACAACCCCAACATGGCCAACAAAGTAATGGCTGCAAATACAGGAAATAATAGTTTCCAGTCACCATATACCAGGAGTGCCCGTCCGGCAATGACCGGAGCCATAAAAGAAGCGATCGCTTTTACAAACTGGCCCAGCGTAAGGTAACCGGGCAACTTCTGATGGCTCACAATATTAGTCACTAAGGGATTTAAAGATACCTGCATAAAGGTATTTCCCATTCCCAACAAACAGAAACAGAGCACCATCGAATAATTTGTATATAAAACCGCCGGAATACACAAGCCGGAAAAAGTAACCACCAGACTGATCAAAACAGTTTTCTTACGTCCTATTTTATTCATCAGGATACCGGTAGGAACCGAGAAAATAAGAAACCACAGGAAAAGCATAACCGAAAAGGAATTAGCTGCCGTATCGGTAAGATTAAAATCATTTTTTACATAATTTGTGGCAATCCCCACCAGATCAACAAAGCCCATAGTAAAGAAAACCAGCATCACCGGAATGATCTTCGCTATATGATTCTCATTTTTCATAACTATTATTTTTACTGTTTTATTTTATATTCCATGCGGATGTAAGGGAGTGAACATCTGCTTTTACTATTTGCAACTCGCCTTTGGAAGCGATAGAGTAGACGGGCGGATTCTCTCCGGGCATAAAACAGGAGCTGATGACAATTTCCCCATAATTGCCAAACACTTCTATCGTATTCCTATCCAACAAGATCCGTAAACTGATCTTTCCATCTTTAGAGGGTAAAGGAGCCTCTCCCAAATTATTCACCGGCGTGATCTTTGATGGGTCCGCAACAACCCAATCATCCGGAATAATCCCGTTACGCACCGGTGGTCCTCCACAGGAGATGGTTTGCTTAGTCGCATTATAGGTGAGAGTGACATCCCGCAAAGCAAGCTCAAAAGAGTGGGTGCGGCTGACATCCAGTTCGAGATCCAGATCATATAGATCACCGGTCAATTCGCGGATCTCCTTTTTGCCGGTCACTATTTGTGCGGGCCAGCTATACTGTGTATCATATAAATGGCGTATTTCACGGACCGGCATCCTAAAAGCCTTTATGCCCGAAGAAGTGGTACGAAGGGTGATTTCAGCCGGGAAATTCATTTGTTGTTCAAACGGCATACCCGGATATCTCTGCGTAGGCATCCAGGCAATAAGCACACAACGCCCACCGCGTTCGTCACTCCAGGTATGTACGGCATAAAAGTTTGTCCCATAATCTCCTCTCAGCACCTCTGTTTCGGGCGTAAAAACCGTCCCATCAAACGAGCCGATAACGTAATCTCCATTCGCGCCCAGCAACATCCATTTTTTATTATGGGGATCACCATCTACCGGCAAAGGTTCAAATCCGGGACATTCACGTACTCCCTGTAATGAAACGGTACTTAAATACTTCCACTCTTTCAGGTTCTCCGAAGAGAATAACCCGAAATCATACTCTTTATCCATAAACAAAGACATGATCCATTTGCCGGACTGTTCATCCCATACGACTTTCGGGTCGCGGTTCTCATGCATGATATGACGTATCACCGGATTCTGGTCATAATAGGTAAACGTCATTCCTCCATCATTACTATAAGCAATACACTGTGTACAAAGAGGCCCCAACCCACTACCGGGATGCCCCCCGTTAGTAAGGAAAGCCACAATCGTTTTCTTATCTCCTGCCTGGAATCCGGCGACATTATTATGGTCCACCACCGCAGAACCCGACCAGCACCCCGACCACACTTTATGGGGTGTAATATGATGCGGTATCTGTTCCCAATGAACCAGGTCGGTACTGATAGCATGTCCCCAATCCTTATAAGCACCCGGACGGTGGGGCGGCATATACTGGAAGAAAAGATGATAGACCCCATCAAAATACACCAGTCCGTTCGGATCATTCAACCAATGCTTTTTGGCTGTAAAATGAAATTGCGGACGGTATTTTTCTGTGTAATATGCAGGGGTACCGTCTTTCAACTCCCTGACCTTACAAAGTTTCATTATCTCCTTATCCGAAAGACTCTTTTGCCACAAAGCCACCCGTTCAATGAAGCCGGTAAAAGTAAACTCCACCTGGTCGTCCGGACCTTCTGCATAGCCGTATTCTTTTTTATATTGGGCACCGATTAGTAACGGCCGGCGATTCCAGTCCCGTATCTCACCGGCAGTCACTTCCTCATCCCGCAACACACCATCCACAAAAAGCTGTGAAGTTTGTCCGTTAAAACGGAAAAGTATATCATGCCATACATAGAATTCGGAATCCTGCAATTTATGTCTTAACAAATGTGCCCCTGCTATCTCGTCACTGCCGATTACCGCTTCTACAAAGACACCCTCTTCCGTAGGATGCAGCGCAATCCGGTAAGCTATGTTCTGATCCGTTCCGGCTTTCGACAAAACAGGTGAAAAAGAGGAAACGTCTGTAGCCCGTACTCTTGCAAAGAGCGTGATATTCTTTCCGGCCAGGTTCAACTCACCATGCTGTCCCTGTCCGGCATCTAACCATCCTCCGGCCGGTTGAATCTCCCTGGCCTTCCCGGAAAAATCCCAGACTGCCACGGCATCGTCAAATACCTCCTGCGATAAATCGCAGGAGGTGAAATTCAGAACCAGATATAGAGTTACTAAAAATAAAGGATTCCTCATAGTTATACATTTTTTACCAACCGTAGTTCTGTTTATACAATCCTTTTACATAATTGATCTGGATCTGTGGAATGGGGAAATATTCATCCCGGTTCTTTGTAAATTTAGCTCCTTCCAGATAAGAACGTCTTGTTTGTTCCACGGCAAAATACTCATTCATGTATTCGGCAGCGATCCCCCAGCGAACAAGGTCAAAGAAGAATTTTCCTTCTGTGGCAAATTCAAGATGGCGTTCCCACCGTAAAGCCTGCATAGCAAAATCCGGAGTCCATGCCGGACAGTTCACACCCGGCTTGTAAGGTTCTACCTCAAAACGGCCGGTAGGAGTTCCATCTTCAAAGACTAAGCGGATGGTACTGCGGGCAGCCCGTTCACGTATCCGGTTGATCAATGAGAGTGCTTCATCTAATCCCTGTCCCAGTTGTATCAGGGCTTCTGCCCGCCACAACATGACTTCATCCAGGCGCAGTACATCCCAGTTAAGACCGGCACCCATAAAAGGATTGGTCTTTTTGAAACAATCACAATCCGGCAGTACGATCATTTTCTGGCTCATGGAGTATCCATACACTTCCGGGGTACGGGTCCAGCTTTCCTGCATAATATACGAGGGATCATATTTCCACGGCATGCCGGGGACACAAGCTGTATGTAACAGGCGGGGATCCATAGGAATGGAGCTAAAGGCGTCTTTATTATCAAGGGCCGGGCCATTATTAAAGTTTTCAAAGTCAGGAACACCATGGACCGTTTTGTAGCGGTTCATCATATTGACAGAAGGCTGCAGAAAACCACAACAACCATAATCATCATTCACCGGATTGATCAGCCACGAATTCAAACGTCCCTGTGGGGTGTCAGCCGTATATTGAATCGCCCAGACTGATTCCGGACCGTTTTCGTACTCACACAGGAAATTTTCTGCAAAATCATACGCCAGGGATTTACCGGAATTATCTATAATATCTTTGCATAAAGAGGCGACTTCCTGCAACTTTTCCTGATTAACGGAAACGACATTGTGTTTCTCATCCTGTTCGTAAGCTGCGAACAAAAGGACTTTCGCCAGGTACGCTTTAGCGGCAAACTTCGTCGGACGTCCCACTTCACTCTGCTGCTCCGGTAATACACTTACCGCATGCCGGAAATCATCTATAAGTTTCCCCCACAATTCCAGATCCGTCAGGTCATCGTTGCTTACTTTATCATACATATCCTCAGGCGTATCTTCATCAATATAAGGGAAAAACTTAAAACACTGTTTCATATACATATAGATATGTCCCCTCAGGAAACAAAGTTCCGCGATCCGCTGGTCCCGTTCCGGATATTCTTCTATGGTCAGGGCTTTCGCTCTTCTCATTGCATCGTGTATCCGTCCTACGGCTACATAATGTACCCACCAGAGTTCATCCAGGTCATTTACAGCCGTAGCCTGCATATACACAAACGTTTCCCAGCGGTTCCTTTCCGCATTATCCCCTGTACCCGATCCTCCTTTATAGGCTTCACCGGCACGTACGGAACCTTCTTCATACGGCAATCCCATCTGTTTATTGAAATGATTCTGCCCACAGAATGAATAAGCAGCCGTCACCATTTGCTCTACCTGTTCGGGGTTATTCAGGTCTTCATCGGACACAACTCCCTGTGGTTTGGTATCCAGCATTGATTCACACGCCGCCAAAACGATCAGGCATATACCAAAGCTGAGTATTTTTATAGTTTTCATACATTCGTTTTTTATTCAGGTTATTTAAAAAGATACACTTACTGCAAACGTCATAGAGAAAGGAAGCGGATAACCGTTACCGGGTGTTTCCGGATCCAGCCCGGTATAGGCGTTATCTCCCCATGTTTTTTTGAGGGTTACCACATTATCAGCCCGTAATGCCAATCTGACCCGGCTCATTTTCACCTGTTCCAGAATATGACGTGGGATCGTATATCCAAGTTCTATATTCCGGAGTTTCAGGTAAGACCCACTCTCTATATAATAAGTCGAAAAGCGTCCCTCGTCATTATGGTTGTTGATAGACATAGCCGGGATCGTAGATTTTTTATTGGTAGGTGTCCAGGCATCTAACATACGTACGCCATAATTTTCTCCGGCGGTACTCAACGAATAAATATCAGTCCACGACTTCCATCCCTGCACATTTAAACTTTTTCCCATCACCCCATTAAAAAAGAGAGAGAGATCAAAATCCTTCCAGGTCAGCCCAAGGTTAATACCGTACTCTAAAGCCGGTTGTTGATCGCCCAGCCAGGTCCTGTCTTCATCATCAATTTTGCCATCCCTGTTTACATCCCGGTACCGGATACGGCCCGGTGCAGCTCCTACCTGTGTCGCATGCTTTTCTACTTCGGCCTCCGACTGGAACAACCCATCCGCGATGTATCCATACATAGCAGATAAAGGACGTCCGATGATATTATCCTCTTTTCCGTTGCCGGCAAAATTGTTTATCACATCTTCAGGCACTTTCAATACCTTCTGCCTGTTGCGTGAAAAAACACCACTCACATCCAATCCCACATTTCCGATCTTATCCGTATAGTTCAGGGTCAGTTCAAAACCCCGGTTTTCAATATCGGCACCATTCAGCCACATTTGGGCTCCCTCTCCCAGGGTCGCAACCGTACCCGGTTTCATCAGGATATCAGTAGTTTTCTTAATATAATAATCAAAGGATGCATTCAGTCTGGAATTGAAAAATCCGACATCCATTCCCATATTATGCTGAGCCGTTGTTTCCCACTTCAGGTCCGGATTCTCCCGTTGGGTACGGCGGAAACCGGAAGGCAGATTGCTTCCTCCATTCCCGGAAAAATCATACGCCGTTCCCCAGTTCCAGTCTTCCGCAAAATGGTCATACAGCGCCTGATACGTCAGATAAGCAGCATAATCGTCAATACGCGAATTCCCATTTTGCCCCCATCCATACCGGAGTTTCAGGACGGAGAAAGCAGAAAGCGCATTTTCTAAGAATTCTTCCCGGTTTAATACCCATCCTACCGAAAAGGCCGGAAATGTAGCCCACCGGTTGTTGGCCCCAAATACAGAAGAAGCATCCCGGCGTAACGTGGCAGAAGCTAAGTATTTTCCTCCATAATTATAATTGACTTTACCAAACCAGGAAATCAGTGTATTGTAACTGGCATTCCCGCCATTCTCACGGTCTTCTTCCCCGGCATCCAGTTGCATATAGTCGGTTGTTTCGAGTGTAAACACCCGGCGGCTCGCCCAGAAAGACTCGTAAGAGTGGTCAATGGTTTCCTGTCCGAGCATAATATCAAAATTACTCTTACCTACAT